>JBAPYC010000437.1:0-7061 GCA_049284535.1 Streptosporangiaceae bacterium | reverse complement strand
GCCTGCGGCCACCCCGCGGCCTGCAGCCGGGCGCGTTCCGGCGCATGCCCGGTAGTTGGTGACTTAATGTATCTATCTAGTTACTTACAGTGTTATAGTGGTGGCGGGTCAGCGGCCCGCCGGAACCGCGAACACCGCCAGCGCAGGGGACACACGCCAGGACCGGCCGCATCGCGGCCCGGAAGGGGAACCCATCATGAGCGACACCTGGACATGACGCCGTCACCAGCCGCAGGCTGGCCACGAACCGGACATGGGCCCCCGCCGCGGCGGGGGCCTCGTCATCAACGTCTGCCTCAGCAGAGCCCACGAATGAGCCGCCAGCCGGCATGGTCACCTGCGCCGGGACCAGGACCAGCCTCCCCGGCAAGGACCGGGCCTGCCGGACACCGGCAGACCGGGTTGCCATCGCCGCCTGCGGCATCCCCATCCACAACGGCCAGGGCGGAGTGATCGGCCGGGACGCCAGCCCGGTCGCGCCAGTGGTGCCCTCATCAATGACGGCCAGGCGTGGCCAGCTGCCTTCTGTATCGTCGCGAACGTCCTACAGGAAACCGCACATGGCCACGGCGGCACGGACATCCGTCGCGGAGTTCAGCATTTCCCGCCCGGCGCGAAGGTATGGGTTCCTGCCTCCCCAGGTGGGGCGACGGCAGCGATCAGGTCATCGTCATCGGGCATCACCGCGGCACCCGCGGCCGGGGCCTGACCAGGATCATCATCGCGACTCGGCCTGGTCGCGGAGCAGGGTCGTGCCGTTCCAGGGGCCGTTGACGGGGACGTGGCGGAAAGCGTCGCGGGGGAGGCCGGATTGCCACTGACTGGTCAGGGCCAGCTGGGCGGTCAGATAGCCGACGGCGTCGGCGGCCTGGGCGCCACGGCCGTTGCCGCCCAGGGCGACGATGAGGCGCCCAGGTTCGAGGATGTCGATGTAGGGGTGGCGATGGGCGGTATAGGCGTCGGCGCAGCGGCGGGTTTGCCAGGAGCGGATGCGGACATCAGGCAGCAGGTCGGCCAGGGTCTCGCGCAAGGCGGGCAGCGGCCCGTCATCGTCGCCGTGGTCGTACCAGGCGCGTACGGCGGCGGGATTCGGCAGCCAGTGGTCGATCATGGTGTTGGCGCCGAACTTGAGGTAGGTGCGTCCATCCGGGTAGCGGATGGGCGGCAGCACGTACAGGTCTGACAGCATTGGGTGGCCGATCATGCGGGTGATGCATGGCATCGCGTCCAGTCCGGCTGCCTGCTGGTCGTCGAGCTCGGCCATGACGTAGACCTCGGACTTGGCTCGCAGCGCCGTCGGCACCGAGAGCAGGTCTGACCCGGCGGCGAACGCGCCGCTGGCCACGATGGCCGCCTCGGCGCGGAGTCGGCGGCCGTCGTCGAGTTCGGCTTCCGTCCCGGTGGCGGACAAGTGCAGGGCCCGGACGGTGCCCGAGGCGATCGCGGTGCCGTTGCCTTGCGCCGACCGCATGGCAAGGGCGACGTAACGGCGTGGGCTGAAGTGGCCAGCGGTCGGCTGGTGCAGGATCGTCTCGTTCAGGCCGAACCGGACCATGGGAAAGCCGGCGCATGCCGCGTCCGCGGTCAGGGTCCGGATATCCGCGCCGTTGTGCTCGCGGAGTTGGGCGGCGACGCTGAGGTACTCCGGGCCGTCGCGGGTCGTTGCGGTCAGTGCCCCGCACGACGTGATCAGCGTCGGGTCCAGCTCGGTCATGCCGTGGCGGGCACGCCGGTTCAGCTCGGACCATACTGGGTCCCGGCTGAAATCCCCGATGATCCGCCCTTCATCATGATGCGCGCCGTATCCCCCGGGGCCGTCCGCGCGCGCCTCGGGTCCGACCACCGTGACCTCTGCATACGGCGCCAGGTGCCGGGCAATCGCCGCGCCGAACATCCCGTTGCCGACGATCAGGAAGTCCACGACGGCATCCTTCCCTGACCGCGGAGGGGCAACCGGATGCTCTGGGCTGATGAGGCAAGGCTAGACCGCCCTGATCAGCCGGGGCGCGTTAGCTCAGCAAGAGCGATGCATTACGAGGGTGTTCCGGTGCGTTAATCGCGGGCGAAGGACTCGCCCAGTCCGGGCGGCCCGGTTATTCGCGCAGGTCAAGCCAAACATGAAGACCTTACTTGCTCTCCGAACCTCGATTTCATGATCGAGTCACTACGGCGTAGCCGCCGTGATCCGCGTAAACCAGGGCGTTTCAGCCGACAGGCATATCGACACGGTCGAAACCATGGCAATAACGCAGCGGCACGCCGTGAAGCGGCAACTGCTGCCGAAATCGCGGCCGGCATCCTCGCGCTGGCTAGTTGTGGAGGAGATCATGACCCGTCCACCAGCGAACTAGTTATCCGGGGGATGTGGCTAGGCCAGGCAGCCGGAAGTCTGGTTCACGGAAAGGGAGTCGCCCGGCTCTCACCCATGACCATCGGTTCGCCGCCTGGCTATCCGGCGGTGTGCCTGCAGATCCTGAGACGGAAGGCCGCCGCGGCGACATGGACGCGCATCAGCTCAAGATGGCCCTGCGGGACGTTCACTACCCGGCTGGCAAGGAGGAACTGCTCCGGGCGGCCGAGGCCGCTGGCGCTCCCGAGGACATGATCAGGGCGCTGCGCGCCATCCCGCCGGAGGTGTACCGGAACCGGGAGGAAGTGGCGCGGTCGATTCCGGGCGACCCGGCCGAGGAACTCCACGTCACTCCCGCACAGCGGGCCGAGCAGGCCCGCGAGAGACGCCGCCACGGCGGGGAGCATCTGTCGCAGTACCTCCGCGAGGTTCCCAAGCCGCCGGTGGAGGAGCAATTGGACGGGCGAGACTCACGCTAATGGCCCGGCAGCAAGCTTCTGGGGTCAGCACAGGAGGCCGATATGCACACCACGTTCGATCCGCACCTGTCCATGGTCCGGCCGGTCACGCCTCGCACCCCCAAGGGCTGTGAAGAGTGCCTGCGGCTGGGCTCGGAATGGGTCCACCTCCGGCTCTGCCTGACCTGCGGGCACGTCGGGTGCTGCGACTCCTCCCCGCTCCGGCACGCCCGCGCGCATGCCCATGCCATCGGCCACCCCATCGTGAGGTCCTTCGAGCCGGGCGAGGACTGGCGGTGGTGCTACGTCGACGAGACCTACGTCTAAGCGACGGTCACGCGACCCCGGCGTCCCAGCCTGCCTCCGCACTGCCGAAGAGCCTCCGCCCTGCCGAAGACTTCCGGCGGCGGCCTAGACGAGCAGCCGGAACAAGGTGAAGGCGCGTTCCCATTCTTCCGTGTGGACGGCTTTGATCTCCGCGTCGATGGCCTTGAACGTCCGGGCCAGCGCGACGCTGATGCCGCCGAAGATCAACGGAAGCCTGGCCTGCGTCTCATCGTCCAGCGTCATGTCCAGCGGCGGGCGGGCGGCCAGGGACTCCAGGATGCCCCCGAGCTCAATCTCCTCGTCGAGACGCCTGAACTGGTGCATGCTCTCCTGCAGCCCCTTGGTGATGGGGAGATCCCATGGATCGATAACGTCACGCACGTTCGCCTTCGCGGTGGCCTGGGCAATGATCAGCAGGTCGTAGATCGCGTCGTTGACGAAGTCGAGATAGGCCTGCATGTCGTCGCGGTCGACGCTGACCTCGGCGGCGGCCCGGAAGAGCTGCTCGAACTTCGTGAATCCCATTACCGGCACGGCCGTCTCCTCACCTCGCCCACACCCAACTTCGCCGTGGCCTAGGCGCGCCGCACGCGTTCCAGCGCCAGCCGAATCGCCATGGCGCCCTCGCCGACGGCGGCCGCGACCCGTTTGGCCGAGCCGCTCCGCACGTCGCCGACGGCGAATATGCCGGGCTGGCTGGTCTCCAGGGCGGAGCGCTGCCAGCCGGTCCCCGCCGCGGACGGCGCGTCGTGGCCGGTCCGGACGAAGCCGTGGTCGTCCAGGTCGACCAGGTCGCCGAGCCAGCCGGTGCAGGGCGACGCGCCGATGAAGACGAACAGCGCGCGTGCCTTGATCGTGCGCTGCGCGCCGCTCTGGCGGTCCTCCACCATGACGGCCTCCAGGACCCGGTCGCCCAGCAGTTCCCGTATCTCGGTCCCCAGCATGATGTCCACGTTCGCGATCCGCTGGACCCGGTCGATGAGGTATCGCGACATGTTCTCGGACAGGTCCGCCTCCCGGACGACCATGGTGACCCGGGAGGCGTGCCGGGAGAGGAAGACCGCGGCCTGGCCCGCGGAGTTGCCGCCGCCGACGATCACGACTGGATCGCCCTGGCACACGAGCGCCTCGGCCTGGGAAGCTGCGTAGTAGATGCTCATCGGCTCGAAGTAGTCCGCGCGCGGCACCTGGAGCCGCCGGTACCTGGCGCCGCTGGCGGCGACCACCGCGGCCGCCGTGACCGAGGTGCCGTCGTCCAGCGTGACCACGTACTGGCCGTCGTCCCGGCGCACCGACTTGGCCTCCGCGGGCACGCCGAACTGGGCGCCGAACTTCTGGGCCTGGAGCATCGCGCGTTCAGCCAGTTCGGCGCCCGAGATGCCGGCCGGGAAGCCGAGGTAGTTCTCGATCCGGGAGGTGGTCCCGGCTTGGCCGCCGGTGGCGGTGCCGTCGAGGACCAGGACCCGCAAACCTTCCGACGCGCCGTAGACGGCGGCGGACAGGCCCGCGGGGCCCGCCCCGACCACGACCAGGTCGGTGCCAGCCGGGGAGCTGGCCGGTACCGGCAGCCCGATCGCGGCGGCCAGTTCGGCGTTGCTGGGGTTGCGCAGCAGCCGCCCGTGCACGATGACGACCGGGGTGTCCTCGGGAGCCACGCCGGCCTGGGCGAGCAGGCTCTCGGCGGCCGGGTCGGTCTCCAGATCCAGCCAGCGATACGGAACCCGGTTCCGGGCCGCGAACTCCCGTACTCGCTCGGTATCCGGCGAGTACCTGGAACCGATGATCCGCAGCCCGGCACCGAGATCGATCAGGATCGCGCGGCGGGCGAGGTAAGCGCGCACGATGAGGTCACCAAGAGCAGTATCGCGGGAGATGATCTCCTTGAGCCGCTCGACGGGCACCGCCAGCACCTCGCCGGCCTCCACCGTGACGGCCGTGTAAAAGGAGCCCTCGCCGGTCAGCAGGCTGAGCTCACCGAGAAACCGGCCACGGCCATGGACCCCGATGAGGCGCTCCTCCGGCGTCCCGCGGCCCTCGATCACGGCGACCTTCCCGGCCAGGATGACGAAAAGGTCGCAGTCTCGCTCGCCCTCGCGGAAGAGGATCTCCTCCGGCTGGACGGCGCGGCGCCGGCCCGCTTCGGCCAGCGTCGTGAGCTGGGCATCGTCCAGGCGGGGATAGGCCCCCTGGAGATCGGGTGTCTCCTCGATTTCCTCGGCGGACTCGGAAACCACGCCCGGGCCGGGATGCTCGTCCTGCGGCCTTGATCTCATAAGGCCAAGCGTCGCAGGCGACGGCTGACGCCGCATCATCAGATCAGGTAGTCCCGTTCGAGGGTGCGACCGTGGGCATCAGTCCCGCCGTCGGCCCGGCGCAAGGCGCCGCCCGTACGGGCGCCGCCGGCCTGGGCGGCCGGCGCCGTTGCTGCCCCGCCATCCGCGGCAGGGACACCGGTGGAAAGAACACCGGCTGGTCATTGACGGGGTGCTCCACCGGGTCCGGGCGGGATGCCGTGGCGGGATCTGCCGGATCGGTTCGGGAACTGGAAGACGGTCTATAACCGGCATCGCCGCTGGTCCGGCTGATGGGACCCTGGGAGATGATCCTGGATGCGTTGCGTGCTGGGTGCGATGAAGGGCATGGGCAGGACTGGGCAGTGGCGGTAGACGCGACGCAGCAAAGTCCATCTGCTCGCTGAGGTCCAGTGCCAGCCGCCGGCCCGGATCATCAGCGCCGGGCAGCGGCACGACTCGCTGGCTTTCCTCCTGCTGATGGACCGGCTAACAATCGCATGGCCAGGCCGTCGCCGGCCCCGGACCCGGCCCGGGCGGGTGCTGGGCGATAAGGCCTACTCCAGTACCGCGATCCGCGCCGCCGCCGGTACCGGTTACCTGGATCTGCAGGCAGGTTCCGCCGGCCGGGGCAAGATGGCGCAGGGTGTGCGGAACGGCGCACTGGAAGTTATCGATGACGGAGCCATCAGCTGCTCGCTGTCAGCGCCGGGGCGGTCTACGGCGTCGCGGATCTGCTGCTGGTGAGCCCAGTACTCGGTGTAGTCACGGGCGATATCCGGCTGCGCCGGGGCAGGCAGCCGTTGGCCGTCCAGGAGACCGCCTCACCGAGTTGGTCAAGGCCCATCGACGCCACAAACCATCTTGCTGAGGGGCTCGTCGCCGCGTGCCGGTCCCGCGTCCTTCCGCCCGGATCCACGAGCGTGGTCAGCCGGGCGGCTCCGCCAGCGCGGCATAGCCCGAGGGAAGCTGCCCCATGAGATGGCTGTAATCCTCTGGGCTCATCGATTCGCGCAGCGCGGCGAGGACGGCTGCGGTTCCGGCGTGGGCCTCGTTTTCGGTCAGCCCGGTGCGCTCGGCCACCTGCCGGATGAACTCGGTGACCTCGATCGGGTGTGCGCCGTGCCGGCGGCGGCGCGGAGCCCGCAGCTGCTCGGTCATCGGATCGGGAAGATCCAGGGTGAGGCGCTTGGCCTCACCTTCGCCCAGCTGGCCGGCGAGTCCCTCTAGCACGGCCCGGGTAATATCCGCTGATTCCTCGCGCGACAGCATGCTTCGCTCCGCTACCGAACGGATGAGCACCTTCTGATCCATGGCCATGGCCCCTTTCGCCGGCTCACCAGCTAGTGTCTGGTGCGACTGGATCGTAACGCCATCTGGGGACCTCAACGGGCCAGCGGCCGACTGACTTCAGAAGGCCTGGCGGCTGACCTCAGCGAGCCTCCCGGGTAGGGACCGCCGTCACCTTGCTACTCGGGGTGGCGTGCATGTACGGGCTGCTGTATGTCTCGGCGCTGGCCGTCTCGGCGCTGGTCATCGGCCCCGGGTATCTCCAATCCCAGCTGCACCATCGCATTGGCTTTGGCGACTACGCCACCGTGGCCTGGCTGGCCAGCTCCATCGGCGTGGTCGCTG
>JBAPYC010000436.1:0-3573 GCA_049284535.1 Streptosporangiaceae bacterium | reverse complement strand
ATGATGTACTGCGGGGACCAGACCTTGTTGGTCATCAAAAACGCCGCCAGCACCAGGAAGCACAGCTGGGGCAGCCGCGGCCGGCGCGGCGCGGCCAGCGCCAGCAGGGCGATCGCGACGCAGGCCAGCGCGAAGAACACCGCCGTCAGGTCGTTCAGGGTGCTGAGCGAGGAATTGCCCAGCACCGGCACGCTGAAGTGCTCCAGCAGGTACCAGATCGAGCCCCAGTCGGCGGGGCGCTCCTTGCTGAAGACGTAGAACCAGGCCCAGCCGGACGGCGCGGCGATCATCACCGGCAGGTCGACGACCAGCCAGGCCAGCACCGCGACGCCCAGGGTCTTGGCGAACGCGCGCAGCTGGCCGGCCCGCAGGCAGAGCAGCAGCAGCGGCCCGAACACCACTAGCGGGTAGAACTTGGCCGCGACCGCCAGGCCCAGCGCCACGCCCGCCCACACGCATCGGCGGCCCGACCAGGCGGCGATACCCAGCGCGGTCAGGGCCAGCGCGATCAGGTCCCAGTTGATGAAGGCGCTCAGGATGAGCGCCGGGGACAGCGCGACCATCAGCGCCTGGGCCCGGCCGTCCGGGCCGGCCGCGTGAGCCGTCGCCAGCACGCCGACCACCGCGCACACGGCCAGCAGGAGCACGGTGACGTCGAAGAACTCCCGGCCCCTGATCACCGGGCTGACGTTGCTGACCAGCCAGGCCGCCGCCTGCATGGCCCCGCCGATCAGGACCGGGTACTCGACCGCGTGGCCGGTGTAGGGCACCTTCCCGGCCGACAGGCCCTCGCCGTAGTACAGCGGGTAGATGTCGGTGTAGCAGGCGTCCTTGAACTGGCTGACGTAGTCGTTCCAGGCGCCGGACCGGCACGGGTACTTCTCCGCGAACGCGAGCACCATGCCGAACACGGACGCGGACAGCAGCACGCTGGTGCTGCCCAGGGCGATTAGGAGAGCCGACGGCCCCGGGCGGGCCGCTCCGCCGTCAAATCGCGGGCCGGCCGTCCGCGGGGCGTCTTCCACCCCTTTATCTAACCCTGCGGCTGTTCAGCCCCGCTTCCGTGACCCCGCTTGCGCCTGCGCCGGCGCACCCACAGCAGGGTCGCGGGCAGCTCGATCGAGATGCCGCCACCGACCGCACCCGCCCGGGTGGCGCCGACGCTCTGGCCGTTGCCTCCGTTGCCGTTGCCTCCGTTGCCGTTGCCCCCGTTGTTGTTGCCCCCGTTGCCGTTGCCCCCGTTGTTATTGCCGTTGTTATCGCCGTTGTTGCCGTTGCCCTGGTTCCACCACTGGTTGTTCTGGTTGTTCTTGTTGCTGGCCTTCTTCTTCTTGGGCACGACCCGCAGGCTCGGCGGGACCAGGTTCCAGGTCTGCCCGGTGAAGACCGGCGCGGTGTAGGTCTCGACGCCGAGGGGGACGAACTCGTTCTCCGCGTAGGTGTGCCAGATCGTCGCGGGCCAGGTGCCGCCGTAGCCGCCCTGCTCCAGGCCGCCCAGGCCGTTCAGCGTCTCCTTGGTGGTGCTGCCCTGATTGTCGCTGAACAACGCGACGGCCAGGGACTGGCTCGGGATGGCGCCGATGAAGAATGCCGACTGGGCCTTGTTGGTGGTGCCGGTCTTGGCGATGATCTCCTGGCCGTTGCTCAGGGCCGCGTTCGGCGCCGTGCCGTACGACGCGGTGTCCTCAGACATCGCGTACTGCACCTGCGACGCCATTTCCGTGTTCTCTTGTGAATCCGCGCTGAACACCGGGTAGGACGTGATCTTGATCGGAGTCGGCGGGGCACTGGCCCGGGTGATCTTGGTGATCACGTGGGCGTCGTGGTAGATGCCGCCGTCGTCGATGGTGGCCAGCATCGTGGCCTGCTCGGAGACTGTCAGCGAGGCCTGGCCGAGCGCGACGCCGTACTGGTTCGACATGTCCGCCAGGCCGGATTGCTGGGTGTCGACCCCGAGCTCCGAGGCGAACTGGACCACGTTCTGGCCATTCGGGCCCGCGACCACGTGCCACAGGTCGGCGTAGGCGGTGTTGATCGACGCGGCCATCGCTATCTGGGGCGTATACGGCCCGTTCTCGCCGGTGTCGTCGTTGGTGACGAGCCCGGACCAGCCGCTTCCTGCGGCCGGCGGAGAGGTGGACGGATAGGTCTGCGGATCGCTGTCCGGCGGTATGTACTGGAAGTTGTAGCCGTCGAGCGTGCTGGTCTGCACGTTCATGCCTTCCTTGACGGCCAGGGCCAGGATGTACGGCTTGAACGAGGAGCCGACCTGCTCACGGGCAACCACCGCCATGTTCTCCTCGCAGTGAATCTTGAGGCAGTAGCGCTGGGAGATGACCTTGCCCGTCCCGTTGTACTTCGATCCCGGATAGCCGGGCCCGGCATACAGGGCCTCGATCGCGCCGGTCGAGGGATCCTCGAGCACCCCGCCCGCGTGCATGGTGGCGGGGTTGAAGGGGACACTGCTCTCGTCGATCTGCGCTTCGCCGTCCCTGACGGCCTGGTAGAGCGCGGCCATCTTGGCGTCGTTGATGCTGGTGCGGATGGTGTAGCCGCCGTTGAGGATCTGCGGCGAGCTGAGGTGGTAGACGTCCTTGAGCTCGCTCTGGACCATATAGAGCACGTAGGGGTCCCAGACGTCTGTGCCGACGCTCTGCGGCACGTAGTCGCCCATCTTCGGGAACTTCATCGCCGCGGCCTGCTGCTGGGTAAGCGTACCCATCTTCACCATGCCGTCCAGCACGTAGTGCCAGCGGTTCTCCAGCTGGGCGCGGTACTGGGGCAGCGGGTAGGTACTCGGCTGCTGGATGACGGCGGCGATCACGGCCGCCTGGGCCAGGTTCAGCTTGGCCACCGGCACGCCGAAGTAGGTCTGGGACGCGGCCTCGACACCGTAGGCGCCGTCACCCAGGTAGATGGTGTTCAGGTAGTTGGTCAGGATCCACTGCTTGGACTTTTCCTTGCCGATCTTCAGGGAGACGAAGATCTCCTTGATCTTGCGGCTGAACGTCTGCTGGGTGCCGATGCCCGAGTAGTACTGCCGGACGAACTCCTGGGTAATGGTCGAGCCGCCCTGCAGCGAGCCATCGTTGCCCCGGGAGTCCTCGTAGGCGGCGCGGGCGATGCCCATCGGGGAGACGCCGCCCTCGTGGAAGAAGTTCCGGTCCTCGGCGGCCAGCACCGCGTTGACAAGGTACTTGGACTGGCTGAGCTGCTCATAGGAGAGCATTTCCCGGTTGGTGTTGCCGAACCGGCCAACCAGGGTGCCGTTGGCCGAGTAGACCACCGACTGGGAGTAGCTGGTAGCCGCCAAGGCGTCGGTCGGTACCGGCGTCTTCTCATAGGCCACGGCGACCGCGATGGCGGCGAGCACGATGAACAGGCCGACGATGCCCAGCACGATGCCCAGCACCTTGCGAATCGTCCAGTGCCGCCACCAGCTGCCCTTGACCTTGACCGGGGTGCGGTTCCGGCGCCCCGGGACGCGCGGCGGCAGCGACGGCCGGAGGCCGTCGGGGCGGGAAGGCCCGGTCGGCCCGTTGGGCCGGTACGGGCCGGTCGGCCCGTCTGGAT
>JBAPYC010000435.1:0-4065 GCA_049284535.1 Streptosporangiaceae bacterium | reverse complement strand
CGGCGCGGCCAAGCGCGGGCCCGGTGGGGCCGGGGCCGCCGCGGCAGTCGGGACCGACGCGGCGGAGGCGGTTCCCGGGGTCGTGCCCATCGGCGAGCTGGCCGGGCCGGGCAAGGCCGTGGTCGAGGGCCGGGTCCGGGTGGTCGAGATCAAGCCGGTAGAGCGCAACTCGGTGCTGGCCTGCGAGATCTCCGACGGAACAGGCACGCTGACGGCCCTGTTCTATGGCCGCTCGCACATCCCGGGTCTCGTCTGCGGGGCGCGAGTGCGGTTCAAAGGTTCGGTCGGCATCAAGGCGGACGGGCATCCGGTGATGACCAATCCGGCCTACGAACTGATCTGGCCCGCGGGCTGACGAACGGTGAGCGAGGCGGTTAACTAGGCCGTTCGGCCTTATCGGTCTGCCCCGGTCCGATGAGCTCGTAGGCCGGGTTCACCATGACCGGTACCCCGTGTTTGATGCCGACCGGGCCGCGCAGCCGGACCCGGGAGCCGCACATCATGCCAGGGATCTTGGACCGGCCGTAGAACAGCGCGGTCAGGTCACCGGTGGAGTCGGAGATCTCGCAGGCCAGCACCGAGTTCTGCTCCACCGACCTGATCTCCAGCACCCGGACCCGGCCCTGGACCACAGCCTTGCCCGGCTCGTGCAGCGAGCCGATCGGGGCGACGCCGGGTGGCGGAACGGGCCGGTCGTAGCCGCCCGCGCCGGGAAGTTTCTCGGGTTTGTGTCCCTTGTCCTCGCCTCCCTTGTCTTCACGGGGGGTGGCCGCCGCGAGGGCGGCCGCGAGGTCTTCGCGCTCGTCTTCGGTCTGGTCGGCGAGATCGCGGCCGGCCGGAGCCTGGCCGGCCGGAGGCTGTGGGGTGGGAGGCTGGCCGTTGGGCGGCGGGGTGCGGACCGGAGCGAGCGGGGCGACTGGGCCACCGGTTTCGGCCTGGCGCTGCTCTATGACGGCCAGGCGGTTCTGCACGTCGAAGGGGATGATGGTGGCCGCGGCGTTGGGTACCCGGCTGACCACGCCGGCGATCTTGTCCGCCGTGCGGTCGTGCAGCAGGCGGCCGAGCAGCGGCGAGAAGCTGCGCCGCGGCAGGATCGCGGTGACCTGCGTGCCCGGCACCTCGGCCTCGTGGCTGACCAGGTCGGCGGCGGCCCGGGTCAGACGGCGGTCGGGACAGTCCACGAACTCCAGCGACACGTTCCTGTCCGGCAGCCAGGCGTTGCGCAGCCGCTCGGCCTGCTCGGTGTCGATGACGAAGTGCACCGCCCGGACCGTGGTGGGCCGCAGGCTGCGGGCGTACCGCAGCGCGGCGATGGTGGACAGGTCGAAGTCGTCGACGAACACGATGACCACGCGGCGGGTGTAGTTCGGCCGGTTCGGGGGCACGCCGGCCGCGCGTCGCTCGCCGATGTTCTGCAGCACCCGCGACTCGGCCCGGTACTCCCGGTTCAGCCTGATCAGGGCGAAGACCCCAATCGGGAAGACGATGATGATCAGCCAGGCGCCCTCGGTGAACTTCACCACCGCGAAGATCACGACCACGATCGAGGTGAGCACGCCGGCTGAGAAGTTGATGACCAGTTTGTAACGCCACCCTTGTTCTTTGTGCGTGACGTGATACTTGGCCATGCCGAAGCCGGCCATGGAGAACGCGGTGAATACGCCGATCGCGTAGAACGGCACCAGCGAGTTCACGTTGGCGCCGACCACGCCGATCAGCGTCACCGAGAGCACGGTCAGCACCACGATGCCGTTGGAGAAGACCAGCCGCTGGCCGCGCTTCATCAGCCACCTGGGCAGGAACGAGTCCTCGGCCACGAAGCTGGTCAGGAACGGGAAGCCGTTGAAGCTGGTGTTGCCGCCGGTGTACAGGATGAGCGCGGTGACCGCCTGGACCACGTAGAACATGAAGTGGCCGGCACTCCCGAACACCATGTCCGCTTCCTGCGCGATCACCGTGGGGTAGCCGCTGATGTAGGGGGTGGCGTGGGTCAGCCGGGCCAGCAGCGAGATCCCGGCCACCAGGGTGCCCAGGATGGTGCCCTCCAGGACCAGCACCCGGCGGGCGTTGATGCCCTCCGGGGGCTTGAACGCGCTGACCGCGTTGGAGACGGCCTCGATGCCGGTCAGCGAGGAGCCGCCGTTGGCGAACCCGCGCAGCAGCGCGAAAATGCCCGCCGCCGTCAGCACGGCGGTGCCGGTGCCCATCTGGGTGTAGACCCCGTGCAGCTGGCTGACGTTCTGCTGGGGCAGGTCACCGAGGACGGCGCGGGTCAGGCCGAGGACGATCATCACGATGATCACGCCGGAGAACAGGTACGTCGGCAGGGCGAAGATCTTGCCCGCCTCGCGGATGCCGCGCAGGTTGCCGTAGCACATCAGCAAGATGATGCCGATGGAGATCGGGGTCACGTACGGGCCGATGGCCGGGAAGGCCGAGGCCACCGCGGCCGTGCCCGCGGCGATCTGGACCGCCACCGTGACCACGTAGTCGATCAGCAGGGCCACCGCGGCTACCTGGGCGATCCGCGGCCCGAAGTTCTCCCGGGCCACCACGTAGGAGCCCCCGGCGCGGGTGTAGACCGTGACCACCTCGCGGTAGGACAGCACCACGAGCAGCATCACGAACAAGATCGCGCCGGTCATCGGGAGCAGCAGCGCGAACGCGGCGATGCCGAACACCTTGACCAGCTCGATCAGGATCTCCTCGGTGCCGTAGGCCGAGGAGGAGATGCCGTCCGGGGACAGCACGCCGAGTGCCAGCTTCTTGGACAGCCGCTGGTCGCGCAGCTCCGCGTTGATCATCGGCGGCCCGAGCAGGCGGCGCTTGGCCGTGTACCAGAAGGTCTCCGGCAGCTCGCCGTTGCCCTGGCTGCCATCGAGCAGGCTGGCCGCTTTGCGCACTGCCACTAGGCTCCTACCTCCGTCGCCGGGCCTGCCCCCGCGGCGCGGCTCGCCTGGCGTACCGCGCGTGGGATTGTGATCACGTCTCACGACGCTATTCGCGCAGGTCGCAGCCTGCCGTATGCGGATCGTCAAGCTTTTGTGGCGGGGCGTTAAGGAACCATCAAGATCGGTGATATTGGCCCGGAGCGGGGCTGAAATGGCAAGTGATGATGACTCAGCGTTTCGGACAGCGGCCGATCCCAGCGCCTTACGCGCTGCCGGCCGGCTTCGCCATGTTCCTGGCCATCGGCACGGTGGCCGCCGCCCTCGGTGGCCGGCTGTCCGCGACCGGCGTGCTGGTCGCCTGCGCGGTGGTGACCGCGGGGCTGTCGTTCGCGTCCCAGCCGGTCGCGTCGGTGCTGCTGGCCGGCATCGGCTGGCTCACCGTGATCGGGTTCTCCCGGCCGCCCTACGCGCAGCTGCGGCCCGCAGGGCCGGCCGCCGTGCACGCCGCGGTCGTGGTCGGGGTGAGCGCTTTGGCCGGAGCCGGGTTCGGCCTGGTGTTCCGCTGGTACCGGAGAAGGCTCACACTGGTAAGCGTGGGTAGGACTACGGGCATGCGGCGCGGTGCCTCTTCGGAGCCTGACGGCTTGTCGCCCGCGGCCGGTGCCGCTTCCGGTGCCGCGATCGGGGTCCGGCGGCGGCTGGCGGGCGTGCTGCTGGCCGCGGTCCTGCTGCCGCTGCTCACCGTGGTCCTCGCGGCCGCGCGGTCGCACCTGAACCTGGCCGACTTCGTCTTGGTCTACCTGGTTGCGGTGGTGGCCATCACGGTGGTGGGCGGCTTCTGGCCCGCCGTGCTCGCCGCCGTCGCGGCCAGCCTGCTGCTCAACTGGTATTTCACCGTGCCGATTCACACGTTCACGATCGCCCAGCCGCGCGAGCTGCTGGCGCTGCTGCTGTTCGTGACCGTCGCGGTCGCCGTCAGCAGCGTCGTCCACCTGGCCGCCCGGCGCGCGGTGCAGGCCGCCCGGGCCCGCGAGGAAGCGGCCTCGCTGCTGGAGCTGGCGCAGACCGTGCTGGGCGGCGCCGACTCCCCCGCCGCCGTGCTCGAGCACCTCACCAGGACCCACGGCGGGCAGGCCGAGCTGCAGGAACGGGTAGGCGGCCGGTGGGTGCGGGC
>JBAPYC010000434.1:0-10701 GCA_049284535.1 Streptosporangiaceae bacterium | reverse complement strand
GGCGGGGACGGTGCTGGCGGGGACGGTGCCGACGGGGACGGTGCTGACGGGCCGGCCGCGGGCCGCGACTGGTCGCCGCTATTCGTCCCGGCCAGGTACGAGCACGACGGCCGTACCGCGCGCATCGAAGCCGCCGATGTGGCCGCCGGGCTGCGCCTGGTGACGGAGGTCGAGGCGGTACCGGGCGGCGCCATCCGGGCCCGGCACACCCTGACCAACATCGGGCGGCTGCCCTACGTGGTGGATCACCTGGAGGTGGTCTTCCCGCTGCCGGGACGGGCCGGGGAAGTACTGGACTTCACCGGGCGCCAGACGGCCGAACGGATTCCGCAGCGCCATCGCCTCAATGATGGGCTCTGGCTGCGTGAAGGCCGCCGCGGCCATACCGGCCATGATTCGGCCACCGTGCTGGCGGCCGGGGTCCCCGGCTTCACCTTCGGCCACGGGGAGGTCTACGGCCTGCACGTCGCCTGGAGTGGCAACACCACCCACCTGGCCGAGCGGGTGCCCTCCGGGCTTGGCCTGGCGGGCGACGCGGCCGGCCCGGGTGGCACCCCGGGCGGCAACGGCCCGCGGGAGGCCCTGCTGCCCGGGGTGACCACCATCGGGGGCGGCGAGCTGCTGCTGCCCGGCGAGATCGCGCTGGCCGAGGGCGAGACCTACACCACCCCCTGGGTGTATCTGGCCGCCACTACGGCGGGCCTGGACGGGATCTCCAGCCAGTTCCACGGCTACCTGCGCTCGCTCCCCGGGCACGCGAACTCACCCCGTCCGGTCAACCTCAATGTCTGGGAAGCGGTCTACTTCCGGCACGACCTGGACAAGCTGACGGCGCTGGCCGACAGCGCGGCCGGGCTGGGCGTGGAACGGTTCGTCCTGGACGACGGCTGGTTCCGGGGCCGCCGCAACGACCGGGCCGGGCTGGGCGACTGGTGGGTCGACGACCAGGTGTGGCCCGGCGGCCTGCACCGGCTCGTCGATCACGTCCGGGACCGCGGCATGCAGTTCGGGCTCTGGATCGAACCCGAAATGGTCAACCCGGACTCCGGTCTCTACCGCGCCCACCCGGACTGGATCCTGTCCTCCGGCCACCGCGTACCGCCGCTGCAGCGGCACCAGCAGGTGCTCGACCTGACCCGGCCGGAGGTAACGGGTTACCTGCTGGAACGGATCGGCAGCCTGCTGTCGGAGTACGCCATCTCCTATGTCAAGTGGGACTGCAACCGCGACATCGTGGACGCCGGCAGCGGCGCCCGCGCAGGTGCCCCCGCCGCGCACGACCAGGCGGTGGCGGTGTACGGGCTCCTGGACGAGCTGCGCCGCCGGCACCCGGATGTGGAGTGGGAGTCGTGCGCGGCCGGCGGCGGCCGGATCGATCTGGCCATGCTCGAGCGCGTGCAGCGGGTCTGGACCTCGGACATGACCGACGCCCTGGCCCGGCAGGCAATCCAGCGCTGGACCGGCCAGCTGGTCCCGCCGGAGTACCTGGGCGCGCACGTGTCCGCGCCGTTCTCCCACCAGACCGGCCGGTTCATGCCGATGTCGCTGCGCGGCGCTACGGCGCTGTACGGGCACTTCGGGATCGAGGCGGACATCACCCAGGCCAGCGACGAGGATCTGGCCGAGCTCGCGGGCTGGATCCGGCTGTACAAGCAGCAGCGCCCGCTCATCCACTCCGGCCGTATGGTCCGGATCGAGACCCCGGATGACACCGCGTGGATGTACGGCGTGGTGGCCCAGGACCGCTCGGCCGCCCTGATGAGCTATGCGCAGCTGGACGAGCCCAGGAACGATCAGCCGTCCCCCCTGCGCGTCCCCGGGCTGGATCCGGCCCGGCGTTACCGGCTCACCGACGTGACGCCGGGCGAGCACCGGCCCCGCCGCCGCGGCCTGGTCGACGCCCGGCTGACCGGCGTGCAGGCCTCGGGGGCCGTGCTGGCCGGGATCGGCGTGTCCATCCCGGCCCAGCGCACGCTCAGCGCCCTGATAGTCCTCATCGAGGCCGTCTGATGGCGAGCCATCGCACTGCGGACGGTAGTTTCGTGCTGTCCGCATGATCACCAGCGTCCGCCGCGGGCGCTGCGACCGCAGCGAGAGGCCCCATGACTAGCGTGCTGGACCATCTGTCTATCGCCACGCCGGCGCTGACCGACGGGTGGGATCTGTTCGGCGGCGTGCTCGGCGGCACCTGGGCCTACGGCGGGGATTCTCCCGGCTTCTGGTGGGGGCAGCTGGAATTCGGGGCCGGCCCGAAGATCGAGCTGATGAAGCCTGACGGCGGGCCCGATGCGGCCTTTCTCGAGCGCTTTCTGGCCTCCCGTGGCCCGGGCCCGCACCATCTCAACTTCGTCGTCAGCGACATCCGCGAGAGTCTGGCCCGCGTCCGGGCGCTCGGCATCGAGCCCGTCGGCGTCAACCTGGACCACCCGCACTGGAAGGAGGCGTTCCTGCATCCGCGCGACGCCTATGGCATCGTCATCCAGGTCGCCCAGCAGGATGGGGACCCGGGCGGAGTCGCGCCGGCCGAGCTGCCCGAGCCCGGGCGGCCAGCGTCGTTCGACCTGATCGAGCACCATGCCGGCGACCTCGAAAGCGCGACGCGGCTGTTCCGGGACATCCTGGATGGCCACCTCGAAGCCGCCGACGGCCAGGCGGCCGAGCTGACCTGGCCGGGCGGTAAGCGGATCAGGCTCGTCCGCGAGGAGGGCCTGCCGCTGGACGGCGCCCTGCACCGCATCCGCTTCAGCCGCGACGCCGGCAGCTTCGGCCCGCCCGAGCGCGAGCGCGCGGCACTGCTCGCCAAGCGGCTCGGCCTCACGATCGAGCTGGCGGGATAGCCACAGCGCCGGCCGGTGCCGTTATCGCTTTATCGACACACCTCGCGGAGGTCCGGGGGTTACGTGCGCCGGCGAGCGATCCGCCCCAGGAAACCGGCCAGCGAGGTGAACACCCAGGGATCCCGGCCCCAGGGCGTCCACCAGGGTCGGGGACGGCTCGTCTCCTAGTGGCGTCCGAGCATGTCGTCGGAGACGTGCCGGAGGTGGTCGCGCATGAGGGCCTGGGCGCGTTCGGGATCGCGCTCGGTGAGAGCGGCGACGATGGCGGTGTGCTGCTCGTGGTAGGCCTTGCGGCGTTCGGGACTGGAGGTGCGTCGCTTGAGGCTGCCCCACACCGGCAGGGACCGCGCGGTGCTCATGACGTCGAACAGGTTCATGAGCAGGCCGTTGTGGACGGCCTGGGCGATCCCTCGGTGCAGGTGGGTGTCGTGGGTCTCGAAGGCTTCGTAGCTGTCGCTGTTCCCCCCGGCCTGCAGGTACCCGGTGATGCGGTCCAGGTCGGCCTGGTTGGCGGTCCGGGCGGCAAGCGCGGCGATGGGCGGCTCGATGGTGAGCCGGGTCTGCATGATCTCGGCGGGGCTGGTGTCGGGAGGTGCCCCGCTGAACTGGCGGGTGGCGGTCTCGGTGAGGAAGGTGCCGCGGCCGACCTGGCGGCTGATGAGCCCGTCGCGTTCCAGGCTGGCCAGGGCCCGGCGGATCTCGCTGCGCGGGGCGGTGAGCTGGCCGGCCAGGTCGCGTTCGGTGGGCAGTTTCCCGCCGGGGCCTAGGGCGCCGCTGGCGGTCTGTTCCTGCAGCAACGCCCGGAGGGTTTGCTCGACGGTGTTCACGCAGCTGATTCTATCGCTTGAAACCAATCAAGACCAATATTTTATAGCGCATTTTCTCAATATATGGCTGCTAGCTATCGACTTCGAGCTTGTGCGTGTTTACCATCGAAACCTGAACGTAACATAATGGCTCGATTGGTTCAGATTGGTTCAACATGAAGCTAGCGGTATTCACCACCGGGGCAGATACCCGGACCGGGGTCGCCGACCCTGATCAGGGCGTCATCCGTGACGTCACCGGCGTGCTGGGCGGCACCGACCTGGCCGCCGTCCTGGGTAACTGGGACGCCATCGGCGCCGCGCTGGAGGATGCACTGGGCTCGCTTCCCGCCGTCCCGCTGGACTCCGTGCAGCTGCACGCGCCGCTGCGGCCGGTCCGCAACATCTTCGCGGTGGGCAAGAACTACCGTGATCACGTCCGCGAGTTCGGCCGCAGCGGCTATGACACCCCGTCCCGGTCCGAGGACCTGCCGGACAAGCCGATCATCTTCTCCAAGGCGACCACCTCGGTGACCGGCCCGTACGACGACGTGGACCCGCACCACGGGGTGACCAGCGAGCTGGACTACGAAGGCGAGCTTGGCGTCATCATCGGCCGCGGCGGCCGCAGCATCACCGCCGCCGGCGCCTGGCAGCACGTGTGGGGCTACACCGTCATCAATGATGTCACCGCCCGGGACCTCCAGCGCGACCACAAGCAATGGCTTCTTGGCAAGTCCCTGGACACGCACTGCCCGATGGGCCCGTACGCGGTGAGCGCCGATGAGATCGGCGACGTCGACACCCTGGAGGTGGAGACGCTGGTCAACGGCGAGCAGCGGCAGCACGCCCCGGTCAAGGACCTGATCTTCGACATCCCGACCCTGATCGCGACGATATCGGCCGGGATCACACTGCTGCCCGGCGACATCATCGCCACCGGCACCCCGGCCGGGGTCGGCATCGGCTTCGACCCACCGAAGTTCCTGGTCTCCGGGGACGTGGTCGAGATCTCGATCAGCCGGATCGGGACGCTGCGCAACCGGATCGCCTGACCCACCAGGACACCCGCCGAAGCGGAGGAGAACTTATGCGCATCAACACCAGCCCGCCCAAGGACCTAGCCGTCGAGATCGACGGCAGCGGATCACCGGTCCTCATGGTCCACGGCCTGGGCGGCACCACCAACTTCTACCAGGTCCAGGCCGAGGCGCTGGCGGAGCGGTTCCAGGTGATCCGCGTCGACTCCGCCGGGGCGGGCCGGTCCCCAGTCACCGGGGAGATCAGCATCGACTCGCACGCCGATGACCTGGCCGCCGTGGCGGACCAGCTCGGCGTCAGCGGCGCCACGGTCATCGGCCACTCCATGGGCACACTCGTGGTCCGCACCCTGGCCGCCCGCCACCCCAGCCTGGTGTCACGCCTGATCCTGCTGGGCGCGGTCGCCGAGCCAACCGACACCGTCCGGCAGGCCCAGCGCGACCGCGCCGCCACCTTGCGCCAGGACGGCACCGCAGCCGTGGCCCCCGGTGTGGTCGCCAGCGCCCTGTCCGAGACCACCCGCCGGGACAAGCCCGAAGTCGCCGCGTTCGTCCGCGAGCTGATCATGCGCCAGGACCCCGAGGGCTACGCCCGCAACTGCGAGGCCCTGGCCGCCGCCGCCGACCCCGGCCCGGTCGACCCGGCCCTGCCGCTGCTGCTGATCACCGGCGGCGACGACAAGACCGGCCCGCCCGAGGCCAGCCAGGCCATCGCCCGCGCACACGGCTCGGCGACCGTCGCGATCATCGATGGCATCGGGCACTGGACCGCCCTGGAAGCCGCCCGCGACGTCACCGACCTCCTGCTGAAGTTCCTCTGACGACAAGGCCGCCACCTAGCTAACAGCCCAGCCCGAAGTAACAGGAGTCACCGACATGCCCGTCAGCCCTGACAAGGTCCTCTTCGCAAATGTCTCCATCCTCGACTCCACCGGCGCCGCCCCCTACCCCGGCGACGTCCTGGTCGAGAACGACCGCATCGCCGCCGTCGGTGACGTCGGCGAGCACTCCGCCGCCGGAGCCCGCATCATCGACGGCCGCGGCCGCACCCTGATGTCCGGGCTGTGCGACGCCCACACCCACTTCAGCTGGAACAACAGCGCCGACCTGGACGGGCTGGGCACCATGCCGGTGGAGGAGCACCTGCTGTTCTGCCTGGAATCGGCCCGCACCTACATCGACTCCGGCTACACCATGTGCCTGGGCGCCGCCTCCGCCAAGGAGCGCCTGGACGTCGTGTGCCGCGACGCCATCAACGCCGGCCGCTTCCCCGGCCCGCGCTACCTGGCCAACGGCCCGGAGATCGCCGTCACCGGCGGGGCCCTGATCAAGTCGATCACGAAGTTCGCCGACGGGCCCGAGGGCATGCGCAAGGCCGTCCGCGAGCTCGTCGACATCGGCGTGGACCAGATCAAGCTGTCCATGACCGGCGAGGAGATCACCGGCACCCAGCACGCCGAGGACACCTACTTCGCCGAGGAGGAATGCGCCGCCGCCGTGACCGAGGCTCACCGCCGCGGCAAGCGGGTCTGTGCCCACGCCCGCAGCGCCGAATCGGTCAAGATGTGCGTCCGCAACCACGTCGACGTCATCTACCACGCCAGCTTCACCGACGCCGAGGGCATGGACATGCTCGAGGCCAACAAGGACTGGGTCTTCGTCGCCCCCGGGATCAACTGGCTCATCGCCACCCTGTACGAGGCCGAGGCCTTCGGATTCCCCCAGGAGGCCGCCGAAGCCGTCGGCTACAAGAAGGAACTGGAAATGGCCGAGGCGGGGCTGCGTGAGATGCACCGCCGCGGCATCCGGGTCCTGCCCGGCGGCGACTACGGATTCGCCTGGACCCCGCACGGCACCTACGCCCGGGACCTGCAGCACTTCGTCGAGCGGCTCGGCTTCACCCCGATGGAAGCCATCCTGTCGGCCACCGCCCAGGGCGGGGAGATCATGCTCCGCCCCGACGAGCTCGGCAAGGTCCAGCCCGGCTACCTCGCCGACATGATCCTCATCGACGGCAGCCCCCTAGATGACATCACTATCCTGCAGGACCACGACAAGCTGCACTACATCATGAAGGACGGCCGCTTCCACAAGGAGCCCGGCGACCACGACGCCCCGCGCCCGGACCAGCACGAGCTCCTGTCCACCAGCACCGACGCCGCCGTCCAGCAGCGCCCTTAGCCGTCAGCCGCCGCGCCGGGCCCAGGACCAGCCATAGCTTGCCCGGCGCGGCGCAGGCCGCGCCCGCACGGAGCCACGGGACCGTTATGACACTGCTCATCTGCCGTACCTGCCCCCGCTACGACCGCCGCGCCACCGGCCAGTTCGCCCGCGACCTCACCGCCGCCATCCGCGCCGACGGCCGCGACATCCCCACCCGCAACGTCCAGTGTCTTGGCGGCTGCCCAGACGACAGCGTCGTAGCCGTGGACGGCCCGGGCATGACGCGCGTCCGCTTCACCGGCATCACCAGCGACGACGCCCCTGCCATCATCAACGCCACCCTCGCCCACCAGGCCAGCAGCACCGGGAACCCCGTCGACTGGCTCATCCCCGCAGAACTCGCGGACCGGATCAGCTCCGTTACCGTCAAACGGCAGGCCGCCGCAGCAGGTCAGGCCAGCGAACCGTCCCGAGCCTCTCGCCTGGCACCACCCGCTTGTTGGCACCGGCCATGGGCACCCCGCACTATCCGGGCGTCGTGAATCGAGCGTGGCGGGCCGGAGGCGCCGCCGTCGAGGACGCGATCTGGCCCGGCCTACACCACACCGCGAAAACCCGTTGGCAGCCCACGGCGATCACTGCTACTTTGCCGGAAGCCGTGCGAGAGAACGAGGAGGTGGTACCCGTGAACGCATTTTCGACATGGGTGCTCCCCTCGCGGGTCACGGTCGGGCGATAGGTCGTCCGGGAGCGCCGCTGCGAGCACTCCTGAAAGGCACGGCCATGCGATTCACTTCTGAACAGCGCCTCGACGACGGCGTCCTCGAACGCGAATTCACTCTCGGCGAGATCCCCGGCGTCCTGTGGACGCCCGGATCCGCACCGGCCCCGCTGATCCTGAGCGGCCACAACGGCGGCCTGCACAAGCGGCACCCCCGGCTGGTGGCCCGGGCCCGGCACTACGCCGCGGAGTATGGCTTCGCAGTGGCGGCCATCGACGCCCCCGGGCACGGTGACCGGCCCCGTTCCGCCGTCGATGAGCAGGCCCGCGCCGACCTCCGCCGGGCGATGCAGGCCGGCGAGCCAGTCGACGAGATCATCGACGCCTTCATCGTCCCGCTGGTCGAAAGGGCGGTCCCGGAATGGCGGACCACCCTGGACGCCCTCCTTTCGCTGCCCGAGATCGGCGGCCCGGTCGGGTATGAGGGGATGACCGCCATCGGCATCCGGCTGGCGCTGGTCGAGCCGCGCATCTCGGCCGCCGTTTTCTTCGCCGGGGGTTTCGTGCCCGGCACCCTGCGCGAGGCGGCCCGGCAGGTCACCATTCCGCTGCAGTTCCTGCTGCAGTGGGACGACGAAGGGATGGAACGGCAGCCGGCCCTAGACCTGTTCGACGCCTTCGGCGCCAGCGAGAAGACGCTGCACGCCAATCTGGGCGGCCACGCCGGTGTCCCGTGGTTCGAGGTGGACGACGCAGCCCGGTTCTTCACCCGGCACCTGAAGTGAGGCCGGGCCGTCAGGCCAGCAGCAGACGGCAGGCGGTGTCGGCCAGGATGCCGCTCATCGAGGACAGGTAAGTACTGCCGGGCACCGTCTTCTGACCGGCCGCAAGACGATGCCTCGCCAGGTGTAACCAGGCGGGGCCCGCTCGGCTTGGCTCACCCGAGGTACGGCAGGCTGCTGCGGCCGAGGTAGTGGCGCAGCCGAAGCCGCTGGCTGGGATGCATCGGGAGGTCGTCCAGCTCACCCGGTGCCACGAACCGCACCTCGGTCGATTCGCTGCTGACGGCAAGGTCGCCACCGGTGATCCTGGCGGTATAGCAGATGTTGAACTGGCGGCGGACCTCGCCATCGGCGTAGGCGATGATGTGCCGTGGATCGGTGTAGGTGCCGACCAGGCCGGTGACCTCGATGTCATACCCGGTCTCCTCCCGGACCTCGCGGACCACAGAATCGGCCAGCGACTCGCTTATCTCCATTGCGCCGCCGGGCAGCGCCCAGTTACCGGAGTCAGCCCGCCGTTGCAGCAGGATGCGCCCCCGGCTGTCCGTGACGACGGCCGAGGTCGCTACGACCAGCGAGTTCGGTGCCGGCGCGTCCGGGTCGTCGTAAAACTCGCGGCGGGTCGTGGTGCTCACTCCCCCGGTGCAGGGCGGGAAAGCTTCCACACGTTCTCGAAGCTCTCCGTGTACCCGTCGAACAGGCCGCCCTCGACCGCGCGCCGCAGGTGGAGCACGGGCGTGGCGTAGGCGTTGATCCCAAACCGGTGCGCGTTGACGATCATCCAGTCATCGCCCGCGTAGATCGAGTTGTACAGCACCGTCCCGTGCACGCGGATCTCGATGCCAGGGACACCGATTAGCGGCGCGTAGTGCATGAGCGCCTGCTTGCACCGAGTCTCGATGCCGTGCCCGTACTGCTCTTCCTGGCCGCGCCGGATGATCTCCGGGCTGGCCGGGTCGCCGAGCATCACCCGTACCCTGCACCCGGCTTCAGCCTTGGCCCGGAGCATGTCGTTGAAGCCAGGCCACAGCTCGTGCAGGAACACGGCGGCGTAGACCAGGATTCCGATGTCCCGCTCCGCCTGTTCGAACAGCGCCCGCCATGCCTCCAGCGGCGCATCGGCGCGTGCGGCGTAGATGGCGACCAGATCAGGGTGCAGGCCACGGCTGCGGCGTCCGTGTTCCAGAGCGGGCCACAAATACGACATGTCCTCGCGGAGCGCGAGCGCGGCCAGCCTGGCGTTGGCGCGGTGCGGTGTCCGCCCCTGGGTGATCCACCGCTCGCACGTCTTCGGGTCCACCCCGGCGGCGTCGGCGAGCGCGGCGATACTCAGCCCCGACCTGTGCACCGCCACCCGCAGCCGCTCATTCGCCCCCATAGGGACGTTATACATCACCAGAACGTCCTCGCGTTGTCCCGTCTGCGGTTCCAACGTCCTGCGCCAGCCGGTTCGCTAGCTATATCGCAGGTTGCGAACCAGGGAGAAGATGACGATGGCAGGCGGTCAGCCATGAGGTTCCGCGACGAGAAACCCGGCGACTTGGACAGGGCACGCGCCGCCGTGGCGGCCTGGCGCGGTGGCCACCCGGTAGGCACCGACGCGGACCTGATCGCCGCAGTCGGCCCTGCGTTCCACCCAGAATGGTCCGTCGCGCTCCGTGGCGTGCTGTTCGCCGAGGATCGGCACAGAGCCCGGAGGATCACCGGAATCGGCCTTGGCAGCGCGGGGGCGCCCCGGTGAGCGGCTACGTGCGGCCGACGCTGCGGCTGGTGCTCCAGGAGCTGGATCAGGTGCTGCGCCTGGCCAGATTCCGCGAGCAGCACCCCGGCGTGGTCATCACGGAAGGGACCGGCTACTGGCAGGCCCAGATCCCCGAGCCCGCAGGCGAGACCGTGATCAGCCGATACCGGCTGCGCGAGCTGCTCGACAAGCTCGATGAGCTGACCGGCGGCGCCGTCCACTAGGCTCGTCGCGTTCCGTACTTGCGTGACTCCGTAGCCGAGCTGACACTCCGGGTATAGCGCTCTGTGGTTCAACTAATACTAACGACGGCACACCATGCGAGAATCCCGTCAGACCCGGTGAGCGCCGCTGTTGGCTCACGGCGGCTCGCGTGCGCCTACCCACAGCGAACCGCTAGGCCCCGCGCTACTACTACTCCGGGGCGCCGCAGCTCAGGAACCGCCCGACGCAGCCGTGCCTCGTCAGGGCCGTCCTAGCCGGTTTCAGCGTCATCAGCCAGCGCCCGAATCCGCACCAGCGCAGCTCAGCGGAGGCGGACGGGAATCGAACCCGCCAGCGCCGCAGCGCAGCGCTCACCGGTTTTGAAGACCGTTCATGCGGGGCAAAGG
>JBAPYC010000433.1:0-7717 GCA_049284535.1 Streptosporangiaceae bacterium | reverse complement strand
CCTCTCAAAAGGCCATCGATCGCAGACGAAGGTCACGTGAAGCATCGCGAGGAAGATCGTCGCAGCCAACGGCAGAAGAAACGGGAACGTGGGGAACGTGCCGCCCGCGCGGAATATCGCCGAAATCGGCCTTGCCGACGATGACCTGGGCTATGCCGGTGAGAACGGGCGCGGCCACGGTGAAGATCAACGTGTTCACGATTCCCGCACCAGGCCGTGACTTGGTCAGGCTCCCCGGGCAGCCATGCCACCAGGCCGCCACCACGATCAGCACGAGCGCAGCTGCCCGGCCGGTCAGGAGCGTCAGCCGCCCAGCGCTTCAGATCCAGCGGTCAGCTGAGCGAGGTAGGCAGCGGCCCGCCGGTCGACCTCGGGGACCGGGTCGGCGTAGTGCCGCAGCGTGGTGGCGCCCCCACCACTGTGGCCAAGCCGGGCGGCGGTGTTGCGCAGGTCGAAGCCGCCGGCCAGAAGCTGGCTGGCGGTGTAGTGCCGGCCGCCTTTGATGTCGAGCTCCACCCCGGCGGCGTCTGCGGCTGCGGCGATCTGGTGGGTGACCCAGTCAGGGTTCCACGGCCGGGCGTGGGACGGGTCGTTGGAGAACAGGTAGGCGTCATCACGCAGCTCGACGCCGACCGCGGCCAGGTCGGCCCGGGTCTCGTCGAGGTAGCTCACGATCATCGCGCAGGTTTCCGGGTCGATGGCGAGCCAGCGGTCCTGGTGGGTCTTGGTGTCCTTACGGACGCGCTAACCACCGCGCACGACGTAGTTAAAGGCGACGTGCACCGTGCCACGGTCGAGGTCGATGTCAAGGATCTGCAGACCGCACAGCTCGCCCCGGCGCACGCCGGTGATGACGACCAGCCACAGGTACAGGCCCAGGGCCGCGCTGTGCGCGCGGGCCTGGGCGATCACTCTGGCCACGTCCTCCGGTGAGGTGGCCGCGATGGACTTGCGGGTTGTGCTGGGCGGCTTGGCTGAGGCGGCGGGGTTCCGGTCGGTACACTCCCACCGCTGCGCGGCCGCGAACGCGCCGGACAGGATGCTGTGGATGCCGCGGATCGTGCTGGCCTTCATCGGGTGGCACACGTGCGGCCGGCATCCGGCCCGGGTGCAGTGGTGGCCGGGGCCCGGGCGCCTGCGGACCGGGCGCGGGTCGCTACCCGGCTCACCGGCGACGACCGCGCTGCGGCCGTGCCGCACCAGGATCAGTCCGTTCGCAGCGAGGATCTCGAGAGCTGCCCTGATGACGCCGGTACCGATGCCCTGCGAGGAGCTCAGTTCGGCGATCGATGGCAGCTTGGCAGCTCATCACCCGGGGCCGAGGCGGCCGGACTGGATGGCCTCGGCGAGCACCTCGGCGACCTGCTGTGAGGCCGGGCGGCGGTCGCGGGCCCTGATCACCAGGGCCGGGACGTTGCGGTGCTCGGTGAACGGCCTGCCGGTGCAGGACAGATCGCCGCAGCGCTTCAGCCGCGCGTACAGCTGGTCGAGGATGGGGCCGCGGGCCTTGCGTACCTCCAGGTGCCCGAGGGCGGGCTTGATGGTGCGGCGGATGAAGCCCTCGTTGGTCTGCCGCGTGGACACGTCCCACGGAGCAACCAGCGCGTACTCATCCAGGAGTGTCGCGACGGTGGCGGCGGACTCCGGGGTGCGGCCCTCGGAAGCATCCTTAAGCAGCCGGCCGAGCTCGATGCGCGCCTGCTGCTCCGTCTTGGCCGTGGCCTTGAGGCGGATAGCACGGCCCGTCAGCGGATCGGTCCCGACGTATACGGTGAGCGGAACGACCCGCCCGGCAGTTGCTCTATGTAACCTTTTGCAACCCTGGGCATGACATGAGAGTAACGCCGAGGACCGACATTCGTCCCACGACTCGTCCCACGGAGGGTGGCCCGAAGGGGCTCTTACCCCCTCTGACCTGGAGCCGGTGAGCGGATTCGAACCGCTGACCTGCCGTTTACAAGACGGCTGCTCTGCCAACTGAGCTACACCGGCACAAGACTCTGAGCATGGTAGCCCACCATCCGCCGACCCGCGAAAACCGGACGCTCACCTGCGGATTCTCCTGCCGATTGGGTTGCGAGGGGCATTCCCGACGCGACCTGAGCTGTCCGGCTGGCTCGCGCTACTTGAAGGGGACAGTGACCGGGCCGGGGCGGGGCAGGTAGACGGCGAAGAAGTCACGGTCGTCGGGGACGAGGTAGCGGGTGGCCGACTGCATCGGGTTGGCCCCGATCATGGTGGGGACGAGCCGGTGAGCGTCGTGGGTGTAGGTGATCAGGGTGTGCCACTCGGGGTTGATGTCGAACTCCATCGCCCGCACCGCACCGGCGTGCTGGAGGATTTTCGCCAGGGTGACCACTGTCTGGTCGTTGGCGGCGACGTAGATGAGGTTGCCGCGGCGGTCGATGCCGACCCCGCTGCGCCAGACCCGGGTCAGGCCGCCGAGCGTGTACCCCCACTGCGCGCTGTTCGGGTCGTCGTTGAGTTGGGGGTTCAGCTGCCCGTTCCAGACGATTGGAGCCAGGCTCTGGCGGGCCCACGCGACATCCGAGCTCACATTGGGGCCGCCGTGCCAGTCCACGATCGCGATGCTGCCGTCGCGGTAGCCGATGACCGTGGCGTTGCCGTCCTTCAGCGGCTCGTTCGTCCGGCCGTTGTCGGCCGAGCCGTTAGCGCCGTCGGTGTAGGTGAAGCCGCCGTTGAAGGTCGCGAGCAGCCGCGAGCGCTGATCGTCCGGGACCATCATTGGCCCGCGTACGGCGGCGTTCGGCGGCTCGTAGCGGCCCGGGTAGTACCCGATCTGGGTGCGCGTGTGGTCAAACCAGGCGACGTAGGCGACGATCTGAGGATAGGCGCGCTCGGAGCGGAAGGTCGTCACCAGCACCGGCGGGCCGCCGTTTTCCGGCGGGCCGGTCGGCTTCCAGACCCCTTCGCCGGGCAGCGGGTGCGAGAAGACCGGCCTGATCGGCGGCGGCCACGCAGCGGCCGTGGCCCTCGGGGAGCTGGTCCGCGCCGGGTGGCTGGCCGGTGGCGGGGTCAGCCCGACCGCCGGCAGGGTCTTCAGCTGCGGCCCGCCCGTCTTCGGTGCGTTCACGGTGTAGTAGGCGTGCTCGCCCTGGTCGACCAGCCAGTTGCCAAAAGGAACCTCGTCCCTGACCCATTCGGCACTGGCCTCACCCGTGGTCATGCTGGTCGGCCGCAGCATGTAGGAGGAATACGAAACGGCGGCCCACGCCAGCACCACGACGAACGGGGCCGCGATCACGATGCGCCGGCGTCGCCGCCTGCGCCTGGTCGCACGAGCGCCCCGCTGCTCTGCCCGCGCCCTACCGTCGATCCCGGACGCCGGAACCGGTGGTGACTGTGCCTCATCCGGCGGAGCATCCACACCGGAACCGGGGCCAGGTCGCCGCATCCAGCTCATCTCATCCGTGTCCTAACCTCGGCCGAGCGATACCCACCTTGACACCGGCGTCGCATGTCCACCGCCCAGGGGTGGCACCGCGATGCCGCAAAGGTACATCTAAGAGAGAAATATGCAGGTGCGAGCATAATGCCCGGTAGTGCAGATCCGGCAGGGAGGCAGCCGGCGGAAGTCGAGCCGGGCGATTGAGGCGAGCTGCTTGGGCATGACCGGATGTTAGGCGGCGTGGCCCCCGCAACCGGCCCGCTGTCATATTTTCTTCACGTTCGACTCCGACATCCGTGGCCCCGCCGTCCCGGCGCTTAAGCTGTCCTTCACGATGTCTGCCTAGCCTCGCCTTGCGTGTCGCGCATCAACCACAGCTCACGCAGCAGCGAGATCCGGTGGCGGCCCGCAGCCCGGGAAGAAGGGCTGGCCGGGGTGGTCTCAGTCACCACAGCTGCCGCCCTGTCCAATGTCGTCATCGCCTGCGCCGTGGCGGTTGTCCTGCCCGGGCGGCGCACGCAGCCCGCACACCGGTTCCGGCCAGCGGGCCGCCCGAGTGTTCAGGAGTACGCTCGTCAGGTCGCGGTGCAAACTGATTGACGGTCAGTGGTCAGGATCCTGCGGCGGTCCAGGCGCCGGGCGCCCCGACCTCGAGGTGGGGAAGCCACCTGAGCCATCGGGGCAGGTACAAGCTGCGGTGGCCGAGGAGGCTCAGGGCGCTGGGGAGAATGGCCATGCGGATGAGCGTGGCGTCCAGGAGCAGCGCGGCGGCGACACCGAAGCCCATCTGCTGGAACATGACGAGTTGCCCGCGGGCGAAACCGCTGAAGACGGCGACGATGATGAGGGCGGCTCCGGTGATGATCTTGGCGGTGGAGGAGACCCCGTAGGTGATCGCTTCGCGGGTGGAGCCGGTCTGGTCGTAACGCTCTTTGATCCGGCTCATCAGGAACACCTGGTAGTCCATGGACAGGGCGAACAGGACCGAGAACAGGAATAGGGGGACCCAGGCGTCGATGGCGGTCACCTGCTGGAACCCGAAGACGCTCGCGCCAACCCCGTGCAGGAAGACGAGGGTAAGGAGCCCGTAGGCGGCGCCCACCGAGAGCAGGTTGAGCACGATCGACAGGCCGGCCACGACCACAGACCGGAACGCGAGGGTCAGGAGCAGGAAGCTCAGGACGAGCACGAACATCAGTACATACGGGGTGGGAGCGCTGACGGCGTGGAAGTAGTCGGCAGTTTCAGCGGTCTTGCCGCCCACATAGACCTGCGTGGAGGAGCCAGCGAAGGCGGATGGGATCAGGTGCTGGCGCAGGTCTACCACAGCGGCAACGTCACGGCTGGACACCGCGTCGCCCTTGATGGGCACGGTCAGGGCCAGCACGTGACCGTGGGGCGCGGCCTGGATAACCCCGGGCCCGAAGCGCGGGTCATGGGCCAGGGTCGCCTGCAGCCTGGTCAGGTCGGTGTGGTCGGTGTGACTGCTGCCCTGGGTGACGATCTCGACCGGGTTGGGGTCCTGGCCTGGAAAGTACCTGGCGACGGCCAGGTAGCCCTGCTTGGAGGGCAGCGAGCCGGGCAGGGTGGCGACGCCGCTCTGGCCAATGTGCAGGCCGAGCACCGGGACCGCAGCGAGGAGCATGAGGCCGCCGATGACGGCGAGGCTGACGACCGGGCGGCGGATGACCCTGGCGATCACGGACCGCCAGAGGCGTCCCTTCGCGGCGCCGGTCCGGCCGAGACGGGTTCCGACCAGCGGTATCGGCAGGGCGTTGATGCGGTCGCCGAGCAGGCTGAGGACTGCGGGAAGTAGCGTGAGAGCGGCGGCGACCGACACTACGCCGACGATGACGGCGCCGGCGGCCAGGCTGCGCAGGACGTTGGTCGGCACCAGGAAGAGGCCGAGCAGCGCGATCACGAAGGTCGTGCCGCTGAAGAGTACGGCCCGGCTGGCGGTCGCGGCAGTCATCGCTATCGCGGCGTCCTTATCAAGCCCCCGAGCGCGTTCCTCCCGGAAACGGGAGATAACGAAGAGCGAGTAGTCGATGCCGAGCGCCAGGCCCATGCCGGTCATCATGTTGACGATGAAGACCGACAGGCTGAACTCCTGCGCGGCGATGGTGGCGATTCCGAGGCCGACGATGATCGACACCAGGGCCATGAGCATCGGCATGAGTCCGGCGATCACGGCCCCGAACACGAGCATCAGGATGACGATGGAGATCGGCAGCCCGAAGTCGATCTCGCCGTGGCGCAGGTCGCTGGAGGACAGTGTGGTGAAGTCGTTGCCGACCGTGTGCTCCCCGGTGACCGCGACGGCGAACCCGCCCGCGCCGCTGGCGGCTCGCACGCTGCGCACGACGGGTTTGATGTCTGCATCGCTCGCCGCGCGCAGCTGGATCAGGGCAGCGTGCCCCCCGGCTGAGACGAACGGGCTGCCGGGGGCGAGATCGGCCCGGACACCGGTGATGCCAACATCGGAGCGCAGCCGGGCGGTCAGGTCGCCGACGACGGACCGGAAGGCTGCGCTGCGGGCCGTGGCGGTCTTCGAGCTGATTACGATGACGTCGGTGGGCTCCCGGCCGGCGCTACCGCCGGTGGCCCGGTTGTAGAGGGCCTCGGCCCGGCTGGACGGGGTCGTCCCCACCACGTGCGAGGTGCTGGTCAGGCCGTGCAGTGAGGTAGCGGCCAGGCCTAGGGCCAGCAGGACCAGTAGGCCCCAGGCGAGCATCGCCCGGCGTGGCCGCCGGGCGCTGACCGACGAGAGGCGTCCGGTCAGGCCGCGCGAGGCTGCGGGGGGTGGCTGGCTGACGGGGCTGGGCGCGGCTGGAGGGTGGGGCGAAACGGGCGTTGTCGTGGCGTCTCCTTGGTGGCGGCTCCTTCGGTTACTCGACCGGGCCGATCTCGGCGCCGGCGAGCTCGGCGTAGATGAGGAACTTGAACGGGTCAAATTGCTGCTGCTGCTCCATGAGGCGGTGCAGCGCGGTGGCGCGCAGCCCCGCCAGCGTGCTGCTGGCGGGGTGGGACAGCAGGCCCGGCTGAATGAGCTGCAGGGCGAGGGCGTGATCGCCCTGGCCGATGAGGGTGGCGGCGGCTGCGGCGAACTGCTCTTCCCTGCCTCCGGCGAGCAGGTCAAGCGCGGCGGCGTGCCCGGCGGCGGTCGCCGGTTCGAGTCCGGTCCCGTCTGGCTGCCAGTAACCGGTGCGCTGGTGGTAGAGCCGCTCGGTGAAGTGGTCGCGGGTCACCAGGTAGGGCACGACCGCCGTGGGGTGCTCGCGGAGTACGGGCGGCAGGCTGGCCTGCTCGCAGATGTCGGGGAGGGTGCGGCCGTCGCGGATGCCGTCCAGCACCTCGCCGTGCAGCTGGGTCAGCGCCGCCAGCAGGCCCGGGACGGCCTCGGCGGTAAACGACTCGGTCAGCGTGGCGTGGCCCTGGATAAGCAGGCGGGGCCGCAGGCTGCCGATCAAGGCGAGGGCCTCCAGGAACCCATCGGGGGAGCCTTCGCCTGCGAACGGCTGCCCCAGGTAGGGCATGAGCACGTCGCCGGCGAACAGCACGCCGCTGGCCGGAAGGTGGACCATCAGCGCGTCTGGAGTTTCCCCGCCCGGCGTCGGGTAGAGGACAAGCTTGGTGTTCCCGACGGTCAGCGGTGTGGGCTGGCCGATCAGCTGGTCGGGAATGACCGCCGGCGGTGCGCTGCCGGCGGCGCCGGTGAAGTAGCGGAACCGTGGCCGGACCCCCTGCTCACGGTCCAGCCCGGCGGGGAAGCCGGCCTGGGCGATCACCCGGGTGCCGGGCCCGGCCAGAGCGCCCGCGCCGCCGATGTGGTCCCAGTGCGCGTGGGTGAGAATCAGGTGGCTGATCGCGCCCTCGGCCGGCGGGTCAAGGTCGCCGAGCGCGGCCTTGACCCGGTCCTGGGTGGTTCCGGCGTCGATCGCGATGGTGCCGTCGCTGGTCGTGATGAACGCCAGATCGCTGAAGTCGTAGCCCTGGGCCACCTGGATACCGGGTTCCGGGCGCAGAATCCTGGGCGAGGTGAAGCGGAATCCGTCGGCGGCCGTTGCCCAGAAGCCGCCGAACATCAGTTGCGTGTCTGGCGGGGCCGCGCCGAGCCCCGATTTGCGCATCGCCTCGGCGGCCTGGTCATCGTGGCCCAGCGTGGCATGGGCGGCCGCGAGGCCGTGGTAGGCGGCGCGCAGCAGCATCGGCGGGAACTGGTCGCGGACGGCCAGGACGAACTCCAGGTCGGCCACGGCTTGTTCGGCCCGCCGCCGGTCCGGCGGCAGCCCGGCCAGGGCCAGCCCG
>JBAPYC010000432.1:0-10093 GCA_049284535.1 Streptosporangiaceae bacterium | reverse complement strand
GTCCGGGGCAGGGTCCCGGCCGCCGCGCCCGGCTCGGAGGCGTGTGGTTCACCATCGCCGGCGTCGCCGTGCTCGCGATCGCCGTGGCCGGCCCGGCGGCGTCCGTCCCGGTGTCCCGTGCCTCCGGCACCGTCATCCTCGCCATGGACGTCTCGGGCAGCATGGCCGCCACCGACGTGGCGCCCAGCCGTCTGGGTGCCGCGAAACAGGCCGCGCTGTCGTTCATCAGCGCCCAGCCGGACAGCGTGAACATCGGCGTCGTCGCGTTCACCCAAGGCGGTCTCGAGGCTGCCCTGCCGACCGCCGATCATGCGACCGTCTCGGCCGCGGTCCGCCGGCTGATGGTCGGCGGCGGGACATCGCTCGGCAGCGCCATTCTCGCCTCGCTCTCGGCGATCACGCACAAGACGGTCTCCGTCGGCCGCAATGGCAGCGCGCCGGCCATCGGCTACTGGCCCTCGGCCACGATCGTGCTGCTGTCCGACGGCCAGGACGAAGCCGGGGCCACCGGCAGCGGCACCAGCGCCGTCACCAGCGCGGCCGCGGCCGCGTCGGTGGCCGAGAAGGCCGGCGTCCACATCGACACCGTCGGGGTCGGCACCACCACCGGCACCACGGTCGAAGCCGATGGCTATCACCTGTTCACTGCGCTCGACCCAGCGGCTCTGCGATCGATCTCGCAGGCCACCGGCGGCACCTACCATCCGGCATCGGACGCCAGCGAGCTCAACGGGATCGCCCCGTCTATCAACCTGAGGCTCACCGTCACCAGGCAGCCGCTGCCGCTGGCCGGCGCGTTCATCGCCCTGGCCCTCGCGCTGCTCGCCGCGGGTGCCGTGGTCACCGTAATCCGGACGGGCCGGGTGGTCTGAATGTCGTTCTCCTGGCCGTGGGCCCTGCTCGCGCTCCTCGTCATTCCGCTGGTCTTCGGCACCTGGTGGCTGACCAGGCGCAGGCGCAGGCGCTCCGTGGTCCGGGTGACCTCGATCGCGCTCGTCCGGGCGGCCCTGCCCGGCCGCTCACGCTGGCGGCGGCGCATCCCCGCCGCGCTGCTGGCGGCTGGTTTTGCCGTGCTTGCGGTCGGCGCCGCCCGCCCGCAGGCGACCGTCCCGGTCGCGTCGTCGTCCGCGACGATCATGCTGGCCCTGGACGTCTCCGGCTCCATGTGCTCCACCGATGTCAAGCCGAACCGGATCACCGCCGCCGAGCGAGCGACCAGCGCATTCGTCAAGTCCCAGACGGGCGGTCCGCGGATCGGCCTGGTCGCCTTCGCGAGCACCGCCGCCGTCCTGTCCCCGCCCAGCGCGGACACCAAGCAGCTGCTCAGCGCCATCGGTGGGCTCACGACCTCGTTCGGCACCGCCATCGGCGAGGGCATCTTGACCTCGCTTGACGCCATCGCGCAGGTTGATCCCTCGGTGGCGCCGACCGGCGCGGCCGTCTCCCGCAAGCCCGGTAGCTACGCCGATGCCGTGATCGTGGTGCTCACCGACGGCTCGAATAACCGGGGGATCGACCCGCAGGTCGCCGCGAAGCAGGCCGCCGAGCGGGGTGTCCGCGTCTTCACCATCGGCTACGGCACCGACAACCCGGCGTCGATCGCGTGCAGCCCCTCGCAGTTCGGCGGGTACGGCGGCGGCGGAGGCGCCGTATACGGTGGCGGGGGCGGCGGGGAGGGCAACCCGTTCGACGCCGACTTCGGCGCGCTCATGCAGATCTCCCGGACCACCGGCGGCACGTTCTACCGGGCCCAGGATGCCAGCCAGCTCAGCAAGGCGCTCGCCCACCTGCAGGGCGCCTTCACGATCGTCCACAAGCGCATCGACCTGGCCTCGTGGTTCGCCGTCGGCGGCGGCCTGCTCATCGCCGCGGCGATAGCACTCTCGCTGTGGTGGAACCGCACTCAGCGGCCGCGCGCCCCCACCAGCTGAAGACCGCCGGGGGCCAGATCGGACCAGGGGCCAAGGCTGGAGGCCGATGTCCACTCCGCGCCCATGCCCGCCCATCAGAACCGAACGGCCTACGTCAGGCCATCCCGCCATGCCGCCCGTCCCGGCTGGGCGGGCGATCCCCAGCCGCAAGCGCGTTCCTTAGGCCTGGTTTAAGACGGGATCGAGGGGTAAGAGTGCCGGGCTCGCAGACCGCCACGGCCCACGAACGGAAAAGAAAATGGCCAGTCGTACCGGCTCAGACTCCACCGGCTCAGACTCCACTGCCGCCGACTCCACCGCCTCAGAAGCTGTGCCGCAGACGCTCACCGACATGCCCAAGGCAGGGTGGCTCGCCATCTTGAAGCGGTCGGTCCGCGAGTTCAAACACGACGACGTCACCGACCGCGCCGCCGCGCTGACCTACTTCGGCGTGCTCGCCCTGTTCCCGGCGATGCTGGTGCTGGTCTCCATCCTCGGGCTGCTCGGCAAGTCCACGACCCAGCAGGTGCTCACCAACCTGGACCAGGTCGCCCCCGGCGGGGTGCACACCTTCCTGAAGGGCGTCGTCACCCAGGCTCAGGGCCGCGCGGGCCTGGCCGGGATCGCGGGGATCATCGGCCTGGTGATCGCCCTGTGGTCCGCTTCGGGCTATGTCGCGGCCTTCATGCGCGCCTCGAACGCCATCTACGACGTCGACGAAGGGCGGCCGATCTGGAAGACCGCCCCGGTGCGGCTGCTCACCACGGTCGCGCTGGTCGTCATGCTCGTGATCGCCGCCGCGATCGTGGTGCTGACCGGCCGGATCGCGAACCAGTTCGGCACCGCCTTCGGCATCGGCCACACCGCGGTGCTGATCTGGGACATTGCGAAATGGCCGGTGCTGCTGGTCATCGTCTGCCTGATGATCTCGCTGCTCTACAAGGCCAGCCCGAACGTCAAGCAGCCCGCCTTCCGGTGGGTCTCGGCGGGCGGCGTCATCGCCGTCGTCATCTGGCTGATCGCCTCCGGGCTGTTCGCCGTCTACGTCAGCTTCTCCGGCTCCTACAACAAGACCTACGGGGCGCTCGCCACCGTGATCATCTTCCTGGTCTGGCTCTGGATTACCAACATCGCGATCCTGCTCGGGGCGGAGTTCAACGCCGAAGCTCAGCGCGAGCGCGCCCTCCGCGCCGGCCTGCCCGAAGACGCCGAACCCTTCGCCGAACTCCGCGACACCCGCAAGCTCGACGACCCGGAAAAACACCGGGTCGAGCGGGCCGCGCGCACCCGCGACGAAACCATGCGCTCGGACTGAGGTCCCTGCCGCTCACAGGCCGTCGCGGACCTCGCGCAAGGCACGCTGCATCTCAGCCGCGGTAGCGAACCGGTCGGCGCCGGCCGGGGCGCACGCCTTGACCAGGAACGCCGCCAGCTCAGGGGTGAGGTCGCCGCGGACAGTCCTCGGATCGGTCACCGGCACCCCCGCCGTGGGCCTGGCCTCCGGGTACGGATGCTGGCCGTCGCACAGCAGCCGGTAGAGCAGGACGCCGACGGCGAACAGGTCGGTGGAAACATCCCAGCGGGTCAGCCCCGCGTCAGGCGGCTGATACGGCGGCGTACCCGAACGGGTGTGCACGGGATCGCCGACCCGGGAGGCGATGTTGAAGTCGAGCAGTTTCGCCCCGGTCCGGGTGAGCATCACGTTGAGCGGCTTGATGTCCCGGTGGACGAGCCCCTTGTCCTGCAGTTCCCGCCACTCGCGCGTCTCGGCCTGGGTCAGGTCGCCGTCGCGGCGCCGGGCATCAAGCTGCTCCAGCCGGGCTGCGTCGGGGTGAAAGGCGACGAGCGCGTCCAGCAGGTCGAGCGCGACGTCGACCGCCTCCCGGTCCCGCAGCCGCCGCTTGCCGCTGACGAACTCATCCAGCGACTCACCGTCGATGAACTCGGTGATCAGGTACCACTCGCCGCCGCCGGTCTTGCCGGCCCAGAAGACCTCGACCACGTTCGGATGCCGGATCTTGCGCAGCGCGCTGATCTCACGCCGCACCGCCTCGTCCCCGGCGGGGCTGTCGAACAGCTTGAGCGCCCGCTCCGCCCCCTCCACGTCGTCGCGCACCCGGTAGACCTTGGAGAAGCTGCCCGCCCCGAGGACCTGGAGTATCTCAAAGCGATCGTCGATAACGTCCCCGACGTCGTAGTGGGCCGCTCTGACTCCCGCTGCCAGCGGAGCCGATGCCAGCGAGGCCGACGCCAGCGGAGCCGACGCCAGCGAGGTTGACGCCAGCCGCCGGGTATGGCCCGCCGCCGCGATGCCAGCCGGGCCAGGGCCGACGGAGCCAGCGCCGACGGAGTCAGGGCCAGAGCCAGAGTCCTCCCGCACGTGCCGGATCCCGCCGACCGCGTGCACCAGGCACGGATGCAGCACGTACGTGCTGACCTCCGGCGGGAAGTGGAACTGCTCGATGTCGCCCATGGAGTAGTACCGGCGCCGCCCGGCCTCGTCGACGTACCCGAGCAAGCCGTTCTGCCACAGCACGGAGGCCAGGTCGGTCGCCTTCTCGAAGTGCAGATCCGCCACTTCCTGCAGGGCCAGCAGGTCCGCCCGCGGGAACTGGTCGACGCCGATCATCCGGACGAAGGACCGGACTCCCTCCTGCACGCCGCTGATGTAGGCCTGGGTGCTGGTGAACAGCTCGGAGTAGTCGTGCAAAGCGGCGCCGGACGGCATCAGGTCCGAGGAGATCTGGTTGGCGCACTGGGCGAGCTGGGAATCGCCGAACCGCTTGGCACAGCGCTGGACCACGGCCGCCAGAGCCTCGGGCGGCAGACCCGCGTGGCCGGCCTTCTTCTGCCGCAAGACCTCCTCGCTCAGGTCGTTGCCGAGCGAGATGATGTCGCGCGGGATCAGCCTGGTGTGCCCGAGCAGGTAGTCCTCGATCGTCTCGCCGCCATCGGTCCCCTGCCAGCCGTACGACCCGGGCCAGCCAGCACCGGGCCAGTCATCGTCGATCCCGAGCCAGTCGCGGATCGTGGGATGACCGCTGGCGCCGCGCCGCATCAGCAGCGACGACGGCAGCCGCTGCAGCTTCTGGCTGAGCAGGTAGAGCAGCGAACCCCGGTCCCAGTTCAGGACGCGGATGTGCGGCTCGTTGTAGTACCGCGGTGCGTGTTCCGAGCGGTACACCGACGACATGACGATGTCGCGGATGCAGACCACGACGTGCAGGCGGCCGCCCAGCCTGTGGTCCCTGAGCAGCCGCATGACCTGGTAGAACAACCCCTCCTGGCATTTCAGCCAGTACATCGGCGCGTGGCTGAACTCCTCATCCAGCGCGTCGAGGTAGAAGTAGATCGGCTTGCAGCTCCCGATGATCTCGCCCAGCAGATCCTCCAGGTCGTCCCAGAGCGGGTCGTCCAGATAGGTGGACAGCTGATAGGCGGTCTGCCGCTGGTTGATGATGTCGCGGACCTGGGTGTAGATCGACCGGGGACGGCGGAAGTCATCGAGCAGCCTCCCGTAGGAATGCTCCAGCTCCGCCGCCTGCTCGTCGCGTATCTGCTGACGCAGCTCGGGGTGGCGCAGCAGGTGCGAGGCCAGCGACCGCATGATCGCGCGATCCCAGATCTGCATCCACTTCTCGACCAGGACGCGGTCCGAGAACCACTGGCACGCCTTGACCACGACCTCGGTCTTCGGCAGGCTCTGCTGCGGCGCATCGGCGTACACCGAGTCCTGGTGGGACTGGAAATCCTGCAGCCGCCGCAGGTAGACCGTCTTGCCCGCGCCGAGCTTGCCCACGATGACCCGCACCATGGAGTCGTTCGCGCGGGTCGCGAGGTGGCCGTACGCCAGGTCGCCGCCGAAGTCGACGAACTCGCCGATCACATCCTCGATGTCGGCTCGTGACCCGTCTGGGTTGCCGAACGGTCCCACCGGATCGAGCCGACGTCGCCTGCTGGCCATCCTCCAAGGGTGACAGAACCGGATAAGCCCGAGCAAAGGGGCCGCCCGTTCGGGCCGGTGCCCTTATAGCCGAACGGGCTGCGATGAACTCATCCCGTGATAACGGTACGCCCCGTGTTACGTCGCTACTTCTTGAGTGCCACCCCGGCCCACAGGGCGGCCGGGCTGGAGGCCTCCATCTCGGAGGAAGGACGCCACTTCGACGCCTGCACCAGCCCCGGCTCCACCAGCTCCAGGCCGTCGAAGAACCGCGAGACCGCAGCACGGTCGCGGAAGGTCACCTTCTCGGCCATCATCTGGTTCAGCACGGCGGCCATTTTGGCCATCTCCTCCGCGTCGATGTCGCTGGCGGGGTGGGACAGCGCCAGGAAGCTGCCGGGCGGCAGCGCGTCTGTCAGCGTGGTCACGATCGCGTACGGGTCACTGTCGCCGCCGATGTGCTGCAAGATGGCCATCAGCATCACGGCCACCGGCTGGCTGAAATCCAGCAGCCGCGCCGCGCTGTCCAGGATCTTCTGCGGATCACGCAAGTCGGCGTCGATGTAGTCGGTGGCCCCTTCTGGGTGGCTGGCCAGCAGGGCGCGGGCGTGCGTCAGCACGACCGGGTCATTGTCGGCGTAGACGACGCGGCTTTCCGGCGCCACCGACTGCGCCACCTGGTGGGTGTGGTTCGCGGCGGGGATGCCCGTGCCGATGTCCAGGAACTGGCGGATTCCCGCCTCCCCGGCCAGGAACCGCACCACCCGGGCCAGGTAGGCGCGGTTGGCGCGGGCGGACAACGGGATAGCGGGGAAGGCCTGGATCGCCTGCTCCGCGGCGGCCCGGTCAGCCGCGAAGTTGTCCTTCCCGCCCAGCCAGTAGTCATAGACCCTGGCTATGTGGGCCACGCTGGTGTCGAACGAAACCGGCCTGTTCCCGTCCCCGGTCGGCTCCTGGCCCGATTCGCTTGCCATTGCCCGGTGTCCTCTCCGATACCGTCAGTTGACTGGGTTAGCGTACGCCAAAGCGGCGCAGGCGCGCATTTCGGCCACCCTCGCCGCGTCAGGATGCCCTCGCCGTCCGGATGCCACCGCCGTCCGGATGCCCTCGCCGTCAGGATGCCCTCGCCGTCAGGATGACAGCGCGGCTAGCTCGGCCTCGAACAGCTGGCCGGGGTCGAGGCCCATGGATGCGAAGTTCCCGGCGATCTCCAGGCTCACGATGCCGTGCAGCCGGCTCCAGATAAGGACGGCGCGCAGGGCCGTGGCGGGGCTGGTGCCGAGGTCGCGGCGCTGCGCCCAGGCTTCCAGCTGGGAGGCGAGAGGCTGGACGGGCGATGCGGCGGTGCCGTCCCCGCCCTCGGGCAGCGCACGGACCAGCTCGTTCATCGCTTCCTGGGCGGCATCGACGAGCCGTTGCGCGTGGGCGTCGTAGCCGAAGATCATGACCGAGCCACGCAGTCCCATCCTGGTGACCGGCGCGACCGGCAACACCGGCCGGGCCCTCGTCGATGAGCTCGCCCGTCGCGGCGCGCCGGTGCGGGCCCTGGTCCGCGCCGAGGCCGACTGGGCCCGGCTGCCCGCCGGTGTCGCCGACTTCGACGACCCGGCCTCCATCGCCGCGGCGCTGACCGAAGCTCTCGGCCGCGAGGTGGCCTTCATTGACGTGCCGCCCGAGGCCTTCGCGGAGAGCCTGCGCGGGATCCTGCCGCCCTGGCAGGTCGAGGGGCTGGGCGAGGACTACGCGCACTACCGGCGCGGCGAGGCCGCGCTGGTGTCCCCGGCAGTCGCCGAGATCACCCGCAGGCCGCCGGTCGACGTCCGGCAGTTCGCCCGCGACTACGCCCCGGCGTTCAGAGTGCTTTGAGCGCCTCATGTGACGCCAGATACGTCGCCGTCCAGCACCTTTGCGATGTGGATGCCGCTCTGGGGTAGTTCTAACTACCCCAGAGCGACATCCACGCCTTAAGCCCGTGGGCAGGTCATCGCCGGATAGCCGGTGGGCAGGTCATCGCCGGATAGCGAAGTGGCAGCCGGGGTGGGTGGCCAGCTGAGCGCCGCCCTTCCTGGCTTGCGGCTCACGCCGCCATGGGCGGGCGCCCGGCGTTAGTCCCGCGGCGCCGGGCAGCAACCCCCAGGCCTCGGTTACGAACAAGTGGAACCAGACCTGGGACGTACCGAACCTGTTCATCGTCGCCGGCAGCTCGCTGACCACCGGCGGCGCGGTGAACCCCACCTCCACCATCGGCGCACTGGCCGTGCGGTGCGCTGAGTACATCAAGCGCCGCTTCGGGGACATCACCACGCAGAAGACAACCCCGAGTAACGCGGACGCCCCGGACCTGTAGTCCGCCTTTGACAGGCGGTGGGGCGGTCCGTTCGGCACAGCTGCGGTCATGGAGCCGAACGGGCTGCGATCTCGCCGCGGCCAGGCCGGATCCGCCCGGCACCTACGAGAGGAGCTGACCAGCGTCCGGCTCGCTCAGTCCGAGGCCGCGGCGGCCGGTCACGTTGAGGTCGCCACGTTGGAAGCGGCCGGTCCAGGCGCGCTCGTAGTGCTCGGCCGGGAAATCGCCGGGGCTTGACCCGGTCAGGAAGGCGTCCCGCACGCTAGCGGCGTAGCGCTCGTTGCGTGGGCACCAGGGGGCGGCGGGGATGTACATGACATTGCCCCAGCCCTGCTGGTTCTGGACTGGCGCGACGCTGTGGATCATGTCGCAGTGCCACCAGACCGAATCACCGGCCCCGACGTCGGGGATGCCGCTGAGGGCGGGCATGAGCAGCGGGTGCCACCTGGCGCTGGCCGGGAAGGTCTGGTTGATGGTGACGCCGCACATGTCGTCCTCGGGCACGTCGGCCAGCAACGGGCGCAGCATCAGATAAGCCATGGCGCCGGGGATCGGGACGGTGTGCAGGACGCCCTGGTCGTGGGGCATGTCGGACAGGGCGGTCCAGCCCTGGAAGGTGCGGAAGACCGAGCACATGGTCGTGCCGGGGTACTGCGGCCCGTCCGTGCGGTAGGCCGCGTCCCAGGGGTCGTACTGCTCGATGCTGCCGTCGAATAGGTGGCGGAAGGCCTTCTGGCAGGCCTCGGTCATCCACAGGTCGAGGTTGCCCGGGTCCAGGTGGGTGCCCAGGCCGCCGGAGTCGGCGCCCGGCGGGCGGCGGCGGATGCGGTCCGGGTACAGCGAGTCCCGGTCCGGGTCGAACCAGCGCCCGCCGCTGGATTCGTGCTTCCACTGGCGGTTGAGGAAACCCTGGACCCGTGCCATACGGTCGTCCTGGCGGGCCTGCATCTGGGCCTGCGACCAGTAGATCGGGTAGATCTCGGGTTTGGAGCCGACGCTGCCGAAGAAGTCGTCGGCCGGGCCGGTGTAGTGCTCGAAGAACTTGTTGTCCTGTACGTAGCGGACGATGCTGCGATCCCAGTCCAGGGCCTGCTCGCGGTCGAAGTGCCCGCGCACGACCAGGCAGCCGCGCCGGCGCAGCAGGGCTCGAGCCTGGGCCGTGACCGTGCCGGCCTCGATGTCGGCGTAGTCGATGACCGGCCAGATCGTCTCGCCGCGGTCCCGCGCGGCGATGATCTCGCCGGCCTCGGCGGTGATCTGCTGCTCGACGACGGCGAAGACATCCTCGACGGTCCGGCCCGAGGCGGCGATCCGGGCGCGCAGGGCCGGCTTGATCTGCCTGATGGCGGCTGGGAGATGGGCGGGCGTCTCCTCCCAGTGCGGCAGGGCGGGCAGCGGGCGCCGGGCCAGTACGGGCATGAGACGCTCCTTCTAGATAGGTCTCCTTATTTAGAAGGATCTTAACTCTGCCGCACTTTCTAGGCAAGACTCCTGTCTAGAATTGGCGGGTGGATCCCGCCAAGCCCTCACTGGAGCTCCTGCGCTCGCTGACCGATGAGCACGTGCTGCGCGCCCTGATGCGGCACCGGCGGCTTACCCGGGCCGAACTGGCCGCCGAGACCGGCATCTCCAAGCCGACGGTGGGTGAGAGCGTGCGCCGGCTGACCGGGACGGGCGCGGTGGCGGACACCGGTGAGCGGACTCCCGGCGGCCGCGGCCGGGGCCGGGTGGGTTCGTACTATGCCCTGGCCAGCGACGCCGGGGTCGCGCTCGCGGTCAGCATCGCGCCCGGGGGCATCGTGGCCGAGTGTGTCGATGCCTACGGCGACACGGTGTCACGGGCGGAGCGTCCGCTCGATCGCCCCGCCCGGCCGGACGACGTCGCGGTCGCCC
>JBAPYC010000431.1:0-3546 GCA_049284535.1 Streptosporangiaceae bacterium | reverse complement strand
GGGCCACCGGGCCGGGGGCCGCCAGCCAGGAACTGCAGCCCGGCCTGGGCCAGCTCCGCGCTCTGCCGGGGCCGCCCGTCCCAGTAGGCGGCGTAGGCCGCGCACAGCCGCAGCCGGGCCATCAGCGGGCGGTGCCCGATGATCGTGGCGTAGGCCGAGCCGGACCGGATCAGTTCCTCAGCCGCCTCGGGGTACCCCAGGTTGGTGGCGGCGGCCGCCATTAACGCGCTCAGGCACCCGGCCAGCAGGTAGAGCTCGGCGGCGTCGCGCGGCCACTGCCGGCGCTGCAGCGCCTCGGCGATCCGGTTCCGCACCCGCCGCATGTCCTGGAAGAGCGCGAACGTCTCCCCCGTCAGATACTGGGCTGACAGGCTGACCACGTCGGCCCGGAATTGCTCGAGCGTCGCTTCGCCGATGCCACGCTGCTCCGCCCGTTCGGCATGTTCACTGCCTTCGTGCGCGGCCATCAGCACCTCCCGCCTGATCGCGGACGCGCCCGCTAGGGGCGGTGGCGTCTCACGGTAGGCGGAGGGGGCGGGGGCCGCCGGGCCAGTGTCGACCATGCCCGGCGAGACCCCGAACTGACTGAACGGGATGCCGAAAGCCCCGGCGTAATAGAGCTGGTACCGCTCGGCCGGCGCCACGGCGCCGCGTTCCCAGCGGTAGATGTTGTGGCTGATGTTGTCGATCCCGGGCACCGAGCTGTCGCCCTTGGCCCGGGCCGCCCGGGTGAGCTGGCGGGCCATCTCCGACCGGGTCCAGCCGCGGTCCTCGCGCTGCCGGCGCAGCCAGGAGCCGAGCGTGGTCGAGGCGGCACGTCCATCCGGCATAACCCGTAATTGTAACGACTGGCGATTCCGTCACAGCACAGTGTGTCCGGCTCTGCCGGCAAATGTCAGGAGCTGGCTAGCGCGCGGACGGGCGGGACAGGTTCAGGGCGGTGGCGACGAGGCGGGCGGCGCGGGCGCGGGCGGCGGGTTCCTCGCGGATGGTGTCGGCCAGGAACTGGTCCACCTCGACGCCGGCCTGCTCGGCGTCGCGGCTGCCCAGGGCGTCGAGCCAGCGCTTGAGCTGGGGGCCGTCGACCTCGGGGTGGAACTGGACGCCGAGGTGCGGGCCGATCCGGAAGGCCTGCACGGCCAGGTCGGTGCGGGCCAGCAGCTGGGCCTGCGGGGGCAGCAGGCAGCGGTCGCCGTGGAACTCCAGCCAGGGCCCGGGTTCGACCGGGGAGCCCTCGGCCACCTCGGCCAGCCGCCAGCCGACCTCGTGCCGCTCCATGGCCTCGACCTGGCCGCCGAACGCGGCGCACAGCGCCTGGGCGCCGAAGCAGATGCCCAGCACGGGCACGCCCGCCTGGTCGGCCCGGCGTAGCCAGGCCAGTTCCGTCGCGATCCAGACCGAGGCCGGGCCCTGGTCGTTGACCGAGTTGGCCGCGCCCAGCACGACGATGTGGTCGACGCCGTCCAGGGCGGGGAACGGGCCGTCGTCGGGCACCAGGTGAACGTGCAGCCGGGCCCCCTGGGCCTCGAACGCCTCGGCGATGAAGCCGGCCGAATCGATGTCGTGGTGCCTGATCACGACCACCCGCATGATGAGCCTGCCTAGGCGGGCTGGTAGCCGGCCTGGCTGAGCAGCCGGCGCAGGTCTACCACCATCTGCTCGTCGATGTCCTTGCCCTTGGGTGGCTCCAGGAACGCTTGGGCGGAGCCGACCGTGACCGCCACCTTGCCGTCGTGGTGCACGGTGACCGTGCCGACCGCGTCCAGCAGCGAGGTGACCGCGCGCCACTCGATGTTGTGGCTCACCGGGTGGGCGAAGATCTGCCGCAAGGTGTTCCGGTGGCGGTTGTCAAGGTGCTGTGACTCCGGCGAGGATGACATCCGTGCTCCCCTCTCGCGTTCTCATCACCGGTTCCAGTGACGGACTCGGCCTGCTGGCCGGCCGGCTACTCGCCGGGCAAGGCCACCAGGTCACGCTACACGCCCGCAACAAGGACCGGGCCGACGACACCCGTGCCGCCGTAGGCGAGGCTGAGGCCGTGGTGACCGGGGACCTGTCTCACCTGGCCGGCATGCGCCAGGTCGCGGACCAGGTGGCCGACGTAGCCGCCGCCCGCGGGCGGTTCGACGCGGTCATCCACAACGCCGGGATCGGCTACCGTGAGCCGCGGCGGATCGCGACCGAGGACGGCCTGGCCCAGCTCTTCGCGGTCAACGTGCTGGCCCCGTACCTGCTCACCGCGCTGATCGAACGGCCTGGCCGGCTCGTCTACCTGAGCTCGGGCATGCACCGCGGCGGGGACGCCGACCTGTCCGACGCTCAGTGGGAACGGCGCCGCTGGAACGGGTCGCAGGCCTACTCCGACAGCAAGCTGTTCGACACCGTGCTGGCCTTCGCGGTCGCGCGGCGCTGGCCCGGGGTGCTGTCCAACGCGGTCACGCCGGGCTGGGTGCCGACCAAGATGGGCGGCCGGGGCGCGCCGGATGACATGTCCCTGGCCCCGGTCACCCAGGCCTGGCTGGCCGTCAGCGACGATACCGACGCCCTGGTCAGCGGCGAGTACCTCTACCACCAGCAGCTGACGGCGGTGCACCCGGCCGCGCGGGACACCAGGTTCGCCGGCGAGCTGCTTGACTACTGCGCTGAATTGTCGGGGGTGGAGCTGCCGGGGCTGGACCTGCCGGGGCCTGACCGGCCGGGGCCTGACCGGCCGGGGCCGGGATCGGCCGGATGAACGGGCGGGACGGCCACGTCCTGGTCATCGGGGTGGACGGGGTGCGGTTCGACCTGCTCAACCCGGTCACCACGCCGGCCCTGTGGGACCTGGGCCGGGACGGGTTCCTGGTCCCGGTGCCGGTCGACGAGACCACCCCGAGCTGGTCCGGACCATGCTGGGCGACCATCGCCACCGGCACCGGCGTGGCCGGGCACGGCATCACCGGTAACGACCTGACCGGCCACCGGCTGGCCGACCATCCCGACTTCCTGACCCGGGCCACCCGGGCGGGCCTGTCCACCATGCTGGCGGTCGGCGGCTGGCCTCCGCTGGCGCTCGGCCAGGACGGCGGCCCGCTGTTCGCCGAGGCCACCCGGCGCGAGTTCATCCACCCGCCCGAGGCCGAGGTGATGCCAGACCGGGTGGCCGCCTGGGACGCGGCGGACGAGGCCGTCACCGAACGCGCCGCCGGGATCCTGGCCGCCGACGCACCACGGGTGTCCTTCGTCTACCTGGGCGCGGTCGACATAGCCGGGCATCTCACCGGCGCCGGCGAGGCCTACCGCGCGGCGGCGCGGACCGCGGACCACCGGGTCTGGCGGCTGCGGGCCACGCTGCGGTCGCGGCCGGACTTCGCCGACGAGGACTGGACCGTGATAGCGGTCACCGACCACGGCCACCTGGACGCCGGCGGCCACGGCGGGCGCGAGCCCGAAGTCGTCACCGCGTGGGCCGCGGCGGCTGGGCCGGGTATCACGCCGGGCGAGCCGCCCCTGATCACCCGGCAGACCGACGTGGCGCCGCTGGTGCTGGCCGCGGCTGGCCAGTCT
>JBAPYC010000430.1:0-4193 GCA_049284535.1 Streptosporangiaceae bacterium | reverse complement strand
TGGAAGGTTGGTGGGGTGGGGCGCTCGGCGGCTTCGACGACGTTGGCCAGGAGCATGGCGCGGGTCATGGGGCCGACGCCGCCGGGCATGGGGGCGAGCCAGGCGGCGACCTCGGCGACGTCCGGTGCGACGTCGCCGGTCAGGCCGGCCTCGGTGCGGGTAATGCCCACGTCCACGACGGCCGCGCCGGGCTTGACCATGCCGGCGGTGACCAGGCCGGGGCGGCCCGCGGCCACGACCACGATGTCGGCGGTGCGGGTGTGCGCGGCCAGGTCCTTGGTGCCGGTGTGGCACAGGGTCACGGTGGCGTTCTCGGTCCGCCGCGTGAGCAGCAGGCCCAGGGCCCGGCCGACGGTGATACCGCGGCCGATCACCGTGACGTCGGCGCCGGCGATGGCCACGCCGTAGCGGCGCAGCAGCTCGACGATGCCGCGGGGGGTGCAGGGCAGCGGGCCGGGCTCGCCCAGGACCAGCTTGCCGAGGTTGGCGGGGTGCAGGCCGTCGGCGTCCTTGGCCGGGTCCATCCGGTTGAGCACGGCGTGCGCGTCCACCTGGTCCGGCAGCGGCAGCTGGACGATGTAGCCGGTGCAGGCAGGGTCGGCGTTCAGCTCGTCGACGACCGCCTCGACCTGAGCCTGGCTGGCGTCCGCGGGCAGGTCGCGGCGGATCGAGGCGATCCCGACCTGCGCACAGTCGCGGTGCTTGCCGTTCACGTAGGCGCGGCTGCCCGGATCATCGCCGACCAGGACCGTGCCCAGGCCGGGCACGATGCCGCGCTCGGCCAGCGCGGCCACCCGCAGAGCCAGTTCGGCCTTGACCTCGGCGGCCAGGGCCTTGCCGTCCAGTACCTGCGCGGTCACGCGGCGCCCCCTGCCAATAGCTGTACGGTCACGCGGCGGCCCCTGCCAATAGCCGTACGGTCACGCGTCCCCCTAGTGGTAGAAGTGCCGGATGCCGGTGAAGTACAGACCGATCCCGGCCTGCTCGGCCGCGGTGATGGTCAGGTGGTCGCGGATCGAGCCGCCGGGCTCCACCACCGCCGCCACCCCGGCCTCGGCCAGGATCTCGAAGCCGTCGGCGAACGGGAAGTAGGCGTCGCTGGCCGCCACCGAGCCGACCGCCCGGTTCCCGGCCCGGGTCACGGCCAGGCGGGCCGAGTCGACCCGGTTGACCTGCCCCATGCCGACACCGACGGAGGCACGGCCCGACGCCAGCAAGATGGCGTTGGATTTGACCGAACGGCATGCTTTCCACGCGAACGCCAGATCAGCGAGCTGCTCCGGGCTGGCCGGGTTTCCCGCCTTGAGCTGCCAGCTGGCCGGATCATCACCAGGCTCGTCCACCCGGTCCACCGACTGGAGCAAGATGCCGCCGCTGACCGGGCGCCATTCGGTCGCGGCGGCGGCCGTGGGCGGGGCGCACTTCAGCAGCCGGACGTTCTTGGCCGCCGACAGGATGCTGAGCGCCTCGGGGTCGAAGTCCGGGGCGATCACCACCTCGGTGAAGATGTCGGCGATCTGCCGGGCTAGTTCGGCCGTGACCGGGCCGTTGGCCGCGATCACGCCGCCGAAGGCCGAGGTCGGGTCGCACGCGTGTGCCTTGGCGTGCGCGTCGGCCAGGTCGGCGCCGAGCGCGATCCCGCACGGGTTGGAGTGCTTGATGATGGCCACGCACGGCTCGGCGAAGTCGTAAGCCGCCCGCCGCGCCGCGTCCGCGTCCACGTAGTTGTTGTAGGACATGGCCTTGCCGTGCAGCAGCTCCGCGTCCGCGATGCCGCTGCCCGGCTGGGCGGAGGCCCCCGGCCCCGCCCGTTCGGCCGAAGTTGTCTTGTACAGGGCGCCGCGCTGGTGCGGGTTCTCGCCGTAGCGCAGCACGTCCGCCCGGTGCCACAGGGCCCCGGCCACCTGCGGCCAGCCCGCGTCGCGGGCCGTCTCGTCCGGGGCGTAGGCGGAGGCGAACCAGGACGCGACCGCGACGTCGTAGGCCGCGGTGTGCGCGAACGCCTCGGCGGCCAGCTGGCGGCGCTGGTCGGTGGTGAACCCGCCCTCCGCCATGGCCGCGAGCACGTCCGGGTACCGGGCCGGGTCGGTGATGACCGCGACCGAGCCGTGGTTCTTGGCCGCCGCGCGGACCATGGCCGGGCCGCCGATGTCGATCTGCTCCACGCACTGCTCCGGCGAGGCCCCGGAGGCGACCGTGGCCTCGAACGGGTACAGGTTGGAGACCAGCAGCTGGAAGACGTCGATGCGGAGTTCGGCCAGCTGGGCCTCGTGCCTGCTGTTGGACATGTCGGCGAGCAGGCCGGCGTGCACCTTGGGATGCAGGGTCTTCACCCGGCCGTCCAGGCACTCGGGGAAGCCGGTCAGCTCCTCCACCGGCGTGACCGGCACGCCCGCGGCCGCGATCCGGGCCGCGGTGCTGCCGGTGGAGACGATCTCGACGCCGGCCGCGTGCAGGCCAGACGCCAGGTCCTCCAGGCCGCTCTTGTCATAGACGCTGATCAGCGCCCGCCTGATCGGGATCCTGCTCACGTGCCGACCCTTACCTTCCTGTCCTGGACGGACCAGCCGTCGCGGACCATCCTGCCCACCGTGCCGACCAGCAGCTCCCGTTCGGCCACCTTGATGCGCTCGTGCAGCGTCGCCTCGTCATCGTCGTCGGCCACCGGCACGCTGGCCTGGGCCACGATCGGCCCCGCGTCCACGCCGTCGTCGACGATCAGGACCGTGCAGCCGGTGACCTTTACCCCGTGGGCCAGCGCGTCCCGCACACCGTGGGTCCCGGGAAACGACGGTAGCAGCGCCGGGTGAGTGTTCACGCACCGCCCGCCGAAGGCGTCCAGGAACGGCTTGCCGACCAGCTTCATGAACCCGGCCAGCACGATCAGGTCCGGATCGTACCGGGCGCAGGCCGCGGTCAGGGCCTGGTCCCAGGCCTCCCGGTCCGGGTAGTCGGCCAGCCGGACGGTGAAGGTTTCCAGGCCGGTCTTTTGTGCCCGCGCGAGGCCGTTGATCCCGGTGCGGTCGGCGCCGACCGCCACCACCTGCGCCCCGTAGCCCGGGTCGCGGCAGGCCTCGATGAGGGCCTGCAGGTTCGTCCCCTCCCCCGAGACCAGCACGAGGAGTCGGGCCGGGCGCTGCGTCACGGGGCAACCCTATGTGACGTCTGACGCAATCGCGGAAAGGAGGCAGAATAGGGGCGATGGCCAGATACGAGCCGCCGGGCGGGCGCGGGCCGCATCCCACTGGGACCACGCCGCCGCGGCAGCTGCCACCCCCCGAACCCGCCGTGCGCCAGCGAGCGCTGGCGGCCTTCGCCCTGGGCCTGCTCAGCCTGATCGGGCTCCTGCTGGGGCTCGGCAACCTGCGGCGCGGCATCGTGGTCGCCGTGGTGATGCTGGTGTTCGCGGTGACCGCGATCTGGCTCGGGGTGACCGCGAACCGGCGGGCCCGGCGCACCGGCACGTCCCGGCCCCGGTGGGCGGTCAGCGGGGTGGTGCTGGGCGGGTTCGGCGTGGCCTTCGGCGCCCTGTGGCTGATGGTGCTGGCGGTCTTCTGGCCGCAGCTGAACTCTTATTACAACTGCATGGCCGGGGCCAACACGGTGACCGCCCAGCAGGCTTGCCACAACCAGTTCACCAGTTCGGTCGGCGGCGAGATGAGCGTGCTGCAGAACGGGCGGTTACCAGCGGAGCGTGTCGCCCGGAGATGATGGCCGGTCCGGGTTGGCGGCGTCTTTGTTGTTGCCGTCTTCGTAGTTGTTGTTTTCTTCCGCGAAGTCGCCGTAGTCGTCGTGGTCATCGTGGGCGGCCCAGGGGTTGAAGAAGATGCGGTGACCGCCCGCGTCGTCGCTCTCGTCGATGATGCCGGGCGGGAGCGGGCCGCTTGGGCGTGCGCGCTCGGCAGTGGCGGTGAGACGACCGCCGTGATCTGCGGCGCGGTAATCCGGCGCGTCGTTCTCGTGGTCTTCGTGTTCCCCGGCATCGTGATGAAGGGCGTCATCATCCGGGGGGTGGTGACCCGGGATGTCGTGATCGGGGGCGTGGTGATCCGGGGTGCCGTCGTACTCCAGGTACACGGGCTCTGCGTATTCGTGCTCTGCGTACTCGTACTCTGTGTACTCGTGCCCTGGGCCGGTGTGGTGGTGGGGGTCAGGCTGGCCGGCGGGGTCGGTGCCGGCGACGGCACCTGGGC
>JBAPYC010000429.1:0-3640 GCA_049284535.1 Streptosporangiaceae bacterium | reverse complement strand
GACCACCAGCGTGCTGGTGGTGCTGAAAGACCGGCTGATCTCCACCAGCCCGAACGTGTCCGCTACCCGCACCCGCAGCGGGCCGATGGTGAACTTGCCCCTGGTGTCGGACTGGATCTCGTAGGTCAGCTCCCGGTTGCCGCCCGGTTCGATCTCGTCCAGGACGAACCGCGGCCGGCTGCCCAGCATGTACGGGATCACGTCCTCGGCCAGCAGCACGCTGGTCCGCAACCGCGATACGTTCTCGACCCGGGCGGTGACCGTCGCGGCCTGGCCCGCCGGGACCCGCGGCGGGTCGAGCCGGCGGGCGCATGACAGCCGGTACCGCGACCTGCGCGCGATCAGCGCCGACACGACCGGGAGCAGGATGAGCAGTGCGCCGACCCGGACCAGGTCCGGTTCGGGTATGGCCAGCCCGCACAGCATGGCCGCGGCGCCCGCGGCCACGAATGACCGCCCCCGGGTGGTCAGCGAGCTGAAAAGCGCTCGCATGGTTCTCCTTCGCTCACCGCCGTGGCAGGGGAAGCTGGGCAACGATCCGGTCCACGACCTGCTCAGGCTGGTGCCGCTCCACGATGGCCTCGGCCGTCGGCAGCAGCCGGTGCGCCAGCACTGGCCGGGCCAGTCGCTGCACGTCGTCCGGGATCACGTAGTCGCGCCCGTCCAGCGCGGCCCAGGCGCGGCTGGCCCGCAGCAGGTGCAGGGTGGCTCGCGGCGATGCGCCCAGGCGTAGCTCCGGTGACGTCCTGGTCGCGTTGGCCAAGCTGATGATGTAGTCCTTGACCTGGTCGGACACCATCACCTTCCGGACCGCGACGACCAGCTCCTGTACGTCGCTGGCCCGCGCCACCGGCCGGAGCTGGTCCAGCGGCGAGGCGGCGCCGTGCGTGTCCAGCATTTCCCGTTCGGCCGCGGGCGTCGGGTAGCCCAGCGAGATCCGCGCGGTGAACCGGTCCCGCTGCGCCTCGGGCAGCGGGTAGGTGCCTTCCATCTCCACTGGGTTCTGGGTGGCGATCACCATGAACGGCTCTTGCAGCAGGTAGGTCTCGCCGTCCACCGTGACCTGGCGCTCCTCCATGGACTCCAGCAGCGCCGACTGGGTCTTGGGTGAGGCCCGGTTGATCTCGTCGCCGAGCACGATGTTGGCGAACACCGGGCCCGGCTTGAACTCGAACTCGCCGCGCTCCTGGTGGTAGGCGCTCACCCCGGTGATATCGCTCGGCAGCAGGTCGGGGGTGAACTGGATCCGCCGCACGCTGCCGTCGATGGCGCGAGCCAGGGCCTTGGCCAGCATGGTCTTGCCGACGCCGGGCACGTCCTCGATGAGCAGGTGACCTTCGGCGAGCAGGACGGCCAGGGTCAGCTGGATGGCGTCGCGCTTTCCCTCGATTACGGTCTCGATGGCCTTGCCGATACGGCGCGCCGCCGGGACTAGATCATCGATCGGGCTCCCCGTCTGCCGTCCGGTGTCTAGAACCAACATTGCCTCCTCGCAGGCGCTGGCGCACCACCAGCCAGTCTGAACATCTGTCAGGTAACTCAGCCGGTCTAGCTACAGTACGTCTTTCTTCTTCGGATGCGCGACGCTGGCCGGGCTTCGGCGCTGGCAGGGCTTCTCCGCCGATCTGGCCGTGCCCGCCACATTCGTCCGCCCTGGAGGGCCCTCCCGGCCTTGCCCTCCACTTTCCCCCACCGCCTCCTCCACTCCGCCCCACCGTCGCTACCTGGGCCTTCAGTGGGGCGTGTGGAGCGATCACGGCGTTTTGAGCGTTGACCGTGGGGAAATGTGGAGTACAGTGGAGCGCGGTGGAGGATAGCGGGCGGGAGGTGAGGGCCGATGTTCCTCGGCACTCATGCCCCGCGGCTCGATGAGAAGGGCCGGCTGATCCTCCCCGCGAAGTACCGAGAAGAGCTCGCCGGGGGGGTCGTGATTACCAAAGGGCAGGAGCGCTGCCTCTACGTCTTCCCGCAGGACGAGTTCGCCCGGATCACCGAGGCGCTGCGCACCGCGCCGGTGACGGCCAAGTCGGTCCGGGACTACAGCCGGGTTTTCTTCGCCAGCGCATCCGACGAGCTGCCCGACAAGCAGGGCCGGATTACCGTTCCGCCCGCCCTGCGCACGTACGCCGGGCTGCAGCGGGACTGCGTGGTCATCGGCGCGAACACCCGGCTCGAGATCTGGGATACGCAGGCGTGGGACACCTACCTCGCCGCGCAGGAGGACTCGTTTTCCGAGGCCGCAGAGGAGGTGCTCCCTGGAATCCTCTAGCTCTCACGCGCCGGCCCCCATCCGCCGCCTCCTGCTGGCATCACTTCCCCGGTGCCAGCCGGACGCGAGACGGATGGGGCCGGCGGGAGGGGCCCGGGCCACCAGGAGCACCTGAGCAGCCGGCCAGCCCAGCAAGCAAGCCAGCCGCCCCAGCAAAAGCAAGCACAGCAAAAGCAAGTACAGCCAAAAGAAAACCCAGCAAGCCAGCACAGCAAGACACAGCGCGGAACCGCAGGACAGGGGAGGGACCCGTGGACAGGGCTCAGCACGTGCCGGTGCTCGCCGGCCGCGTCACCGCCCTGCTCGCCCCGGCTCTGGCCGCCGAGGGCGCCGTCCTGGTCGATGCGACCCTGGGCCGGGCCGGGCACGCCCGCGAGCTGCTCGAGGCTTGCCCCGGCATGCTGCTGATTGGCGTGGACGCCGACGTGGCCGCGATCGAGGCGGCCCATGACCTGCTCGCCCCCTACGCGGACCGGGTGACCCTCGTGCACGCCCGGTATGACGAGATCCCGGACATCGTGGCCGACGCCGCGAACCGCGGCGCGATCGGGCCGGACCGGGTGATGGGCCTGCTGTTCGACCTGGGCGTGTCCTCACCCCAGCTGGACGAGCCGGAACGCGGCTTCGCCTATGCCCAGGACGCCCCGCTCGACATGCGGATGGACCAGACGGCTGACCTGACCGCCGCCGACGTCGTGAACGGCTATCCGCCCGCCGAACTCGCCCGCATCCTGCGCGACTACGGCGAGGAGCGGTTCGCCCGGCGGATCGCCAGCGCCGTGGCCCGCGAGCGCGCCCGGAACCCGATCACCTCGACCCAGCGGCTGGCCGCGATCGTGCGGGACGCGATCCCGGCCGCCACCCGGCGGACCGGCGGCAACCCGGCCAAGCGCACCTTCCAGGCGCTGCGGATCGAGGTCAACGACGAGCTCGGCACGCTGCGCCGGGCCCTGCCCGCCGCCCTGGACGTGCTGGCCGTCGGCGGCCGCGTGGTCGTGCTGGCCTACCACTCGCTCGAGGACCGCATCGTCAAGAGCGAGCTCGTGCGGCTATCCACCGATCAGACGCCGCCCGGCCTGCCGATACCCGCGGCGCAGGCGGCACCGCCGTTCCGCCTGCTCACCAGGGGTGCCGAGCGCCCCAGCAGCGAAGAACTCACCCGCAACCCGCGCGCGGCCTCCGCCCGGCTGCGGGCCGCCGAACGCATCAGCGAAGCAGCATGACCCGAGGGGGCAACTGACATGGCCACTGACACGATGCGCGGCACACCGGGCTCGCTACGGCAGGCGCCCCGCCGTCCCGCCCCGCCGGCCCGGACCCCCCGCACTCCCGGGCCCGCACGTCCGGTTACCTCCCCGCGCCACACCAGAC
>JBAPYC010000428.1:0-2931 GCA_049284535.1 Streptosporangiaceae bacterium | reverse complement strand
CGGCGAATCCGGCCACAGGCCCCATGCCGCGGCCCGGCACGGGACCGATGCCCCGGCTCGGTACCGGCCCCATGCCGCGGGGCGGCGGCGGCCCGCAGCCGCGCCCGGCCACAGGTCCGCTACCCCGCGTGGACCCGTCCGGTCCGATGCCGCGCCTCAACCCTGGCCGAGCTGGCCCTGGCTCGCAGCCCGGCACCGGCACCGGCTGGTTCTCGCATACCGATTCCGCCCCGGTGCCGTGGGCTGGTTCGGGCCCGGCGCCGCGGGCCGGTTCTGGTGCGTATCCCCAGATGGGCTCAGGCCCGATGCCCCAGGCGGACTCCGGCCCGTTCCCTCGGGCTGGCTCGCGCCCGATGCCGCAGGCTGATTCTGGTCCCTATCCGCGGATGGGCTCAGGCCCGGCGCCGCAGGCCGATTCGGGTCCGATGTCCCGGACGGACTCGGGTCGCTACCCCCGGTTCGGTTCGGGTCCGATGCCGCGGGCAGACTCTGGTCCGATGCCGCGGGCGGACTCCGGTCCAATGCCGCGGGCAGACTCCGGTCCGTATCCCCGCTTCGGTTCGGGTCCGATGCCGCGCGCCGACTCGGATCCGACGTCTCGGGCAGGTTCCGGTGGGTATCGGCAGCCGGATTCCGGCCCGATGCCGCGGGTGGACTCCGATCCGTACCCGCGATTGGATTCCGGTCCGGGGCCTCGGACTGACACCGGTTCGTTCCCACGCGCCGACCACGGTCCGGTGCCCGGCACCGGGACCGGCTCGTTCCCGCGAGCGGATTCTGATCTCATGTCCCGGCCCGAGCCGGGTCTGGTGCCGCAGTCAGGCAGCGGACCCTGGCCCCGGCCGAATACGGGTCCGGCGTCACACCCGGACACCGGCCCGGTCCCGCGGATCGGCACCAACGCGCGGTGGCCCGAACGAGGCCCGGATCCGCTCAGCGACCCGGATCGGTACCCCCGGAGCGACCCGGGCCCGTTGTCCCGGCACGCCCGCGGCCCAGCATCCCGACCCGGTGCCGCTCCCGCGGCGCGTCCCGACACCGGCCCGCTCCCGCGTATGGGACCAGGGCCTCAGACCGGCCCCCTGCCCCGGGCCGCGCGACAGGCGATCCCCGACGACCCTCGGTATCGCGAAGCGCCCCGGCGTAATGGAGGTAACGAGTGGCGATGAGCCCGGTCAAGGGCCTTGACGCACCCGCGATCATGCGAATCGGGGCAGCCCGGCTTACCGCCGGCCTGGACCGGATGACCCGGCTTGACCTGGAAGCCCACCGTGACATCTTCGGCCCGCTTCCCCGGCTCTCCGCCGAGGAACTGCTCGTGATGAGCGAGCAGGTCGACCTGCGCGGCCAGGGCGGTGCGGCATTCCCGTTCGCGCGCAAACTCCGCGCGGTAGTGACGAATGCCGAGGCCAACGACGTCGCGCCCATCGTCGTGGTCAACGCCGCCGAGGGTGAGCCGGGCAGCGTCAAGGACAAGATGCTGATGATCCGCTCGCCTTATCTGATCCTGAGCGGGGCCGCGCTGGTGGCCGAGGCCATCGGCGCCGAGGAGATCCTGGTCGGGGTGGCTGGCAACGAACTGGCCAACCGATCGGTGGAGGCGGCCATCGCGGCCGAACCCGGCCTGCGCAAGATGGCCAAAGTGGTCCAGATGCCGGACCGGTTCATCTCCGGTGAGTCGGGCGCTCTGGTCCGCGGCATCAACGGTAAACGGCCTGTGCCTCCTGGCCGCAAGGTCCTGGCCAGCGATTACGGCGTTGGCGATCTGCCGACCATGTTGTCCAACGCGTCCACATACGCCCAGCTGGCGGTCCTGGCCCTGCTCGGGCCTGAGCGTTTCGCCGCGGTAGGCACCCCGGAACAACCGGGTACCGTCCTGCTGAGTGTCGGCGGCTCGGCGGCGCAGCCCGCCGTCGTTGAGGTACCAGCTGGCACCCCGCTGGCCGCGGTCCTGGACATCTGCCAGGCCCCGGCGGGCGACGGTGTCCTGGTCGGCGGCTATCACGGCATGTGGCTGCCGGCCAGCACGGCATACGTGGTGCCCGTTTCCCGCGAGGGCCTGGCCGCTGTGGGCGGCACCCTCGGCTCCGGCATCGTGCTCCCCCTCGGCGACGGAACATGCCCGCTGGGCGAGGTGTCCCGGATTGCCAGCTACCTGGCGGGCGAGTCTGCGGGCCAGTGCGGCCCGTGCAAGCTCGGCTTGCCCGCCATCGCGCGGGCCCTGGCGGCCCTGATCGATGGATCGGGTGGCATCGAGGCGCTCGACACGGCACGCCGGTCGGCTGCTGCGGTGGCCGGCCGGGGCGCCTGCTCCCATCCGGACGGCGTGACCCGGTTCGTGCTGTCCGCGCTGGACGTTTTCACCGAGGACCTCGCCGCACACGTGTTCCACTCCTCGTGCGGCCGGCCGGTCCGCGGCGTGCTGCCGCTGCCGGACGGTCCCGAGCAGGAGGAGCAGCAGCGGCTCATCGTCGACTGGACCCGCTGTCACGGGCACGGGCTCTGCGCCCACCTCGTCCCGGAACTCATCCACGTGGATTCCCAGGGCTACCCGGTCCTCCTCGACATCCCGGTACCGATCTGGCTGGAGAAGGACGCCCAGCAGGCGGTGCACATGTGCCCGGCCCTGGCCCTGCGCCTGGACAGCACTGCCCCCACGTCAACCCGGTCGGGTCCGGTCGCCATCCCCGCGCCCAGCCTGCGCTCCGGCCTGGTCGGCGGCGCCAGCGCCAACCGCAAGGAGATCACCGCCGGCTAACCACCCGGGTTGCGCCCGCTCTCATGTCGTCGTCATCACGATCGCGGCAATCCTTGGTGTCCGCATCTCGCCCAGAATTCAGTGAGAGTGGCGTTCTACGGCAAAGAGTCGGCAGAACGCCACATTCATGTGAAAACGCTGGCGGCCGCCGCGGTCCTAGCCCTTGAGATACG
>JBAPYC010000427.1:0-4316 GCA_049284535.1 Streptosporangiaceae bacterium | reverse complement strand
GGTCGAATCGGTATCAGCGCTCATCAGGATCGCGGCGTGGACTCCCCGGCCTTCGGACCGGAGAGGGAACCCCGCTTCACCTCCCTGGAAATGTCAGTGGTGCCCGATAGTGGGACGTGCGCCGCGTGTCCCGCAATGCCGGCCAGGTGTGGGTACCCAAAGTCGGGTGGCTTCGGTTCCGCTGGTCCCGCGCTGTACCCGCAGGCGCGAAGTCCTACCGGGTCACGATGGACCGCGCGGGCCGCTGGCATGCCGCCTTCGCCGTGATCCCCGCACCGGTGCCCGCCCCCGGTAACCGCCAGGTGGTGGGCATCGACCGGGGCGTGGAGGTCTCCGTGGCCCTGTCCACCGGAGACCTGCTGCACTGTCCCAACCTGACCGCGTGCGAGCGGATCAGGCTGCGGCGGCTGCAGCGCATGCTCGCCCGTGCGAAACGGGACTCGAAGCGCCGCGGCCGGGTCAGGCACGCGATCGCCCGGCTGCGAGCCCGCGCGGGAGACCGGCGCAAGGACTGGGCCGAGAAGACCAGCACAGATCTCGCGCGGCGGTTCGACATGACCCGGGTCGAGGATCTGAACATCACGAACATGACCCGGTCGGCGAAAGGGACCCGGGAGAACCCGGGCCGTAACGTCCGGGCCAAGGCCAGGCTGAACCGGGCGATCCTGGGATCCGGGTGGGCATTGCTGGTGCGCCGACTGGAGGATAAGGCTCCGGGTCGGGTGCAGAGGGTCAGTCCTGCGTTTACGAGCCAGCAGTGCTCGGCGTGCGGGCAGGTGGACCAGGACTCGCGTAAGAGCCAAGCCGTCTTCCGGTGCACTGCCTGCGGTTTCGCCTGCAACGCTGATGTGAACGCGGCCATCAATATCGCGGCGGGGCACGCCGTGGCTGCGCGGGGAGGCGATGGGGCAGCCCGGCCTGTGAACCGCGAACCTCAACTGCTGCTCCCATCGGCGTAGTAGCTGAATCCCTCGCCTTCGGGCGCAGGGAGGATGTCAATATCAGCTGAGCCTAGGCCGCAGGGCCTGTTCTTCCATTGGTCGCTCGTCACGAACCCATGCCTGCACGTGGGTCTGCGGGCACAGGCGCTCGCTGGGGGAGCCTGCTCACCTGCCTTCAGGCGGCCCTGGGCGCGGCCGTGGCGGCCGCGTCACCAAGCGCGCGGCCATGGCGGCATGCCTGCTCCTCGGCCTCCCAGCGCAGCTGGCGGGCCAGGTCGGTGAACCGGTCCAGGGCGGGATTGACGCCGACGGTGGTGAACTCGGCCTCGACGACCTTCAGGGCAAGCTGCCAGACGTCGCCGAGGATGCGGCGCATCCATCCCGTTGCGTGGTCCCATCACCAGCGCCGAGCGCGCCGCCGACTACCGCGCGGCCAGTCCCGAGCCGATGGCGAACTGCCCGCAGACCGTGCTGGAGCCGATGCTGGCGGCCGCCCGGGACATGGGGCGCCGACATCAGGTTCGGGTGGGGTTCATTCACCTCGCGCAGCCTCGCTGCGGGCGCCGACGGCGCCGGCAGCCGGGCTCTGGTCCTGGTCGGGCGGGCGGGGGTCGCCCTGCTCGACAGCTACCCGGCGGAACGGCGGCCGGTCGGGGCGCAGGGCGTCCAGCGCGCTATCACCAGCCTGACCGAAGGCGCGGCGGTCGAGGCCGCCCTCGGGTACGAGCCGGGTCAGCCTGCCGGCGCGGGCTGGCAAGCCCTCGGCACGTTGTACGAGCCAGGGCCAGCCGGGGACGAGCGCCGGGACACGCTGCGCACGGCGATCGAGCTGAGCAATTACCAGTCAATGCCCATGGCATCAAGCTCGACCTCGTCGACGATCTGTCCTTCGCGCTGCTCGCCGGAGTGGGCGGTGAGGCCTGGGCCCGCGCCGGCGGACGCCTCTGCACGCTCGGGCGTACCCGTCCGGGTCCATGTCATCGGGGGTAAAGATGGCGTGACCGATCCCTATGGCGAGTGGGCGTCGCTGCGGGAGGTGGAGACCACCGGCTGTGTCCTGGTGCGCCCGGACCGGCACGTGGCCTGGCGGTCCAGGCGCCTGACCCCGGACAGCGCGCGGCAGCTCCCCGCCATCATCGAGCAGGTACTGGGACACCCGGGCTGAACCTCAGCCACGTGCTGAGGTAACAGGACCAATCGTCAGCGGTGGTGCGTCGAGGGCGCAGTGCATGCAGGGCTCCGGCGCTGCCGCCGGCTCGGCGCCACCGCGGGGATTGGTGATCGTGACCGCGGCGAGCAGCCCGCCCGCGGCGCACAACCCGCCCGAGATGAGCGCCGCGATCCTGAATCCGGCGGCGAGCGCGTCCGGGTGCAGGTAGGCCTGGCCGGTGATGCCGGCCAGGGCCGGCAAGATGGCGACCGCCAGCAGGCCGCCGAACCGGGATAGATCATTGTTGACCGCCGAGGCGATGCCTGCGTGCTCGGCGGGCGCCGAGCTCATCGCGGTCGCGGTCAGCGGCGCGACCACGATCGCGATCCCGAACCCGAAGACGGTGATCGCCGGCAGCACGTGGGTCACATAGCCCGGTCCGGAGGTACTGAACGCGAGCATGGCCAGGCCCGCGCCGGCGATGGGCGGCCCGACGCTTAGCTGCAGGCGCGGCCCGATCCTGGCCGCGAGCTGCGCGGAGCGGGCCGACAGCGCGAGCATGATGACCGTCAGCGGCAGCAGCGCGAGACCAGAGGCGAGCGGCGAATAACCCAACACGATCTGCAGCACCAGCGGAAGCAGGAAGGTCGCACCCGTCAGGGCCCCATACACGATGAAGGTCACGGCGCTGGCCGCCGCGAACTGCCGTTCGGCGAAGATCACGAGCGGCAGCATCGGCGCGGCCGCACGTTGCTCGCGGGCCAGGAAACAGGCCAGCCCGGCCACGCCCAGCGACGCCATTACGAGCACAGTCGGCGACGTCCAGCCGAGCGTGGGTGCCTCGATGAACGCGAACGTGACGCCGGACAGGAAGACCACCGCGGCCAGCGCCCCCGCGTAGTCGAGGCTGCCGGTTGCCCCCGGGTCACGTGATTCCGGAATATGCCGTGCGCCCAGCGCGACCACGATGACCGCAATCGGGAGGTTGATGAAGAAGATCCACCGCCAGGACGCGGCCGAGATCAGGTAGCCGCCGATTAGCGGTCCGGCGGCGATGGCAACACCGCCCAGGCCCGACCAGGCCCCGATCGCCCGGGGCCGGTCCGCGGGTGTGAACGAGGCCTCCAGGATTGCCAGGCTTCCCGGTGTGAGCAGCGCCCCGCCGACACCCTGGAGCACTCTGGTGACGATGAGGAAAATCGCGCTGGGGGCGAAGCCGCAGGCCGCCGAGGCCAGGGCAAACCACACGATGCCGCTCAGGTAGACCTTCCGCCTGCCGAACCGGTCACCGAGCGACCCGCCGATCAGCAAGAACGCGGCCAGCGTCAGGATGTAGCTGGTCATCACCCACTGCAGCGCGGCGATGCCGGTGTGAAAGTCGCGACCGATGGCCGGCAGGGCGATGTTGACGACCGTCGCGTCCAGCGCCGCGATCCCCGAGCCGAGCACCGTGATCGCCAGCACCCACCGCCCCGGCACCGAGGAGTAAGAAAGAGCGGGAACATCCGCGGTGGTCAAGAGTGGACGTCCATGCGGTAGCCGAGGTCGAGGGGGATCGACTCCAGGATCGTGAAGGCGGTGGGGGTCGTGAAGACGTCCGCGGCGCTCAGCACGCCGGTGTACTTCTCGATGACGGGCACGGCGGCGGCATCGGCCACCTCGTCCAGGTAGCCCTTGACCGCGGCCCACAGGTTCTCCCCGTACTTCTGGAAGTACGCGGTCGGGTTGACGGTGCCCAGCGCCGTCCGGGCGCCGGCCTCGACATCGGCGATGTACTGCTGGTGGAGGACGAGCTCGTCACGCGTGCCCAGCCTGCCCAGGTGGCCGGCGATGAGGTGCTGCCAGGGATAGGACAGCGCGATGTCCGGGGCGGCCAGGTAGCCGGGCACGTCCTCGCTGAGGTTGATGCCGTAAAAGGGTACCCAGCCGGGCAGGGCGATGTCGACGAGCATCAGGGTGCCGTGGTCCGGGAAGTGGATGTAGATGTTGTCCGGGGAGTGTTTGGCGCCGTGCCAGGCCAGCGCGATACGTTCGCCGCCGATCTCCAGGGTGCGCTGGTCGGCGAAGGTCTCTTCCGGCGCGGGCTTGGCCGGGTCGTTGTCCCGGAGCAGCAGCCCTCGGCCGTGGCGACGCCGTCCACGGCCCGCTGGAGGTTATGGCCGATACTCGGGGGCGCGTCGAACAGCACGACACCGTCCGGGGTGGTCAGGAACGCTGAGTGGTAG
>JBAPYC010000426.1:0-8053 GCA_049284535.1 Streptosporangiaceae bacterium | reverse complement strand
GGCCGTCCCCGCTGCGGCCGGGGTCTCGGCCCGGCGGGTGCGACGGCGGGGCCGCGACGAGACGGGCTCGCCGCGGACCAGCTCGATCACGGCCATGGCCGCATTGTCGCCCTTGCGCGGGCCGATCTTGGTGATCCGGGTGTAACCGCCGGCCCGCTCGGAGAACTCCGGCGCGATCTCGGTGAACAGCTGGTGCACCACGCCCTTGTCGGTGACCACCGTCAGCACGCGGCGGCGAGCATGCAGGTCACCGCGCTTGGCGAAGGTGATCAGCCGCTCGGCCACCGGCCGCAGCCGCTTGGCCTTCGCCTCGGTGGTGGTGATCCGGCCGTGCTCGAACAGCGCGGTGGCCAGGTTGGCCAGGATGTGCCGCTCGTGGGCAGAGCTGCCGCCCAGGCGGTGGCCCTTGGTGGGCGTGGGCATACGGACCTCTCCTTGGGTCTACGCGGCTGACGCCACGTCAGTACTGCTCGGTCTCCACGTAGCTGTCGTCGTCATCGCCGTAGGCGCCCACTGCGCTGCTCGGGTCGAACCCGGGCGGCGAGTCCTTGAGCGACAGGCCCATGTCAACCAGCTTCTGCTTGACTTCCTCGATCGACTTGGCGCCGAAATTCCTTATATCGAGCAGGTCCTGCTCGCTGCGGCCCACCAGCTCGCCGACCGTGTGGATGCCCTCGCGCTTCAGGCAGTTGTACGAACGGACGGTGAGGTTGAGGTCCTCGATCGGCAGGGCCAGGTCCGCCGCCAGGGCGGCGTCCGTCGGCGACGGGCCGATGTCGATGCCCTCGGCGTCCACGTTGAGCTCGCGCGCCAGGCCGAACAGCTCGACCAGGGTCTTGCCCGCGCTGGCCACCGCGTCCCGCGGCCGCATGCACGGCTTGGTCTCGACGTCCAGGATCAGGCGGTCGAAGTCGGTGCGCTGCTCGACACGGGTGGCTTCCACCTTGTACGTCACCCGCAGCACGGGCGAGTAGATGGAGTCGATCGGCACCCGGCCGATCTCCTGGCCGGGCTGCTTGTTCTGGTTGGCCGAGACGTAGCCGCGGCCACGCTCGACGGTGAGTTCCATCTCGAGCTTGCCCTTGCCGTTCAGGGTGGCGATGTGCAGCTCGGGGTTGTGCACCTCGACCCCGGCCGGCGGCGCGATGTCCGCCGCGGTCACCTCGCCGGGACCCTGCTTACGCAGGTACATCACGACCGGCTCGTCGTGCTCGGAGGAGACCACGAGCTCCTTGAGGTTCAGGATGATGTCGGTGACGTCTTCCTTGACCCCGGGGACCGTGGAGAACTCGTGCAGGACGCCCTCGATCCGGATGCTGGTCACGGCCGCGCCCGGGATGGACGACAGCAGCGTGCGCCGCAGTGAGTTCCCGATGGTGTAGCCGAAGCCAGGCTCCAGCGGTTCGATTACGAACCGGGACCGGAATTCGTCGACCTGCTCCTCGGCAAGCGAGGGGCGCTGAGCGATGAGCATGAATGTGTTCCTTTCCGACGCCCGCTATATGACAGTCGGGGTGTTCTGTGTTTTCTCCCGGGGGCCGACCCCCCGGGGACCCCCGGCATAGGGGGACTGCCCGTCCCCCTATAACCCCGGGGTTACTTCGAGTAGTACTCGACGATGAGCTGTTCGGCGACCTGGGTGTCGATCTGGGCCCGGACCGGCAGCGAGTGCACGAGGACGCGCAGCTGGTCAGGGACCACCTCAAGCCAGGCGGGCACGGTGCGCTCGCCGGCCTCGGCCTGGGCCACCACGAACGGCGTCAGGTCGCGGGCCTTGGGCCGGGCCTCGATGATGTCGTTCTCGCTGACCCGGTAGGACGGGATGTCGACCTTCTTGCCGTTGACCGTGAAGTGGCCGTGCCGGACCAGCTGGCGGGCCATGTCGCGGCTCTTGGCGAAGCCCGCGCGGTACACCACGTTGTCCAGTCGCCGCTCGAGCAGCTGGAGCATGGTCTCACCGGTCCGGCCGTGCTTGCGGGAGGCTTCCACGTAGTAGCCCTGGAACTGGCGCTCCAGGATGCCGTAGATCCGGCGGGCCTTCTGCTTCTCGCGGATCTGCTGGAGGTAGTCGCCTTCCTTGGGCCGGTTCCGGCCGTGCTCACCCGGCGGGTAGGGCCGGATCTCGATCGGGCACTTCGGCGAGTCGCACTTGGCGCCCTTCAGGAAGAGCTTGGTCTTCTCCCGGCGGCAGAGCTTGCAGTCCGGGCCAGTGTATCGAGCCATCTGTCGTTATCTCCTTGCCTATGGCCCGGTCAGACCCGGCGCCGCTTCGGCGGCCGGCAGCCATTGTGCGGAACGGGGGTCATGTCCTGGATGGAGCCGACCTCGAGCCCGGTCGCCTGCAGCGACCGGATGGCCGTCTCCCGGCCCGAGCCCGGGCCCTTGACGAAGACATCAACCTTGCGCATGCCGTGCTCCATGGCCCGGCGCGCGGCGGCCTCGGCCGCCATCTGGGCGGCGTACGGCGTGGACTTACGTGATCCCTTGAACCCGACCTGACCCGCGGACGCCCACGAGATGACGTTTCCGGTCGGGTCGGTGATCGAGATGATCGTGTTGTTGAACGTGCTCCGGATGTGGGCGTGCCCGTGGGCGACGTTCTTCCGTTCCTTGCGGCGCACCTTCTTGGCGGCCTGCTGACGGCTCCTTGGCGGCATGTCCTGCTTCCTAGTCGAGGTGATCGGTCCGCAGTGCTAGCTCACTGGGCTAGTTCACTGAGGCGGACTACTGCTACTTCTTGCCGGCCTTCTTCTTGCCGGCCACGGTCTTCTTCTTGCCCTTGCGGGTGCGGGCGTTGGTCTGGGTCCGCTGCCCGTGTACCGGGAGCCCGCGACGGTGGCGGATGCCCTGGTAGCAGCCGATCTCGATCTTGCGCCTGATGTCGGCCTGGACCTCACGGCGCAGGTCACCTTCGACCTGGTAGGTGGCGTCGATCCAGTCGCGGAGCTTCAGCAGCTCCGCATCGGACAGGCTGCTGACCCGGGTGTCGCCGTTGACGCCGGTCGCTTCCAGCGTCTGCAGGGCCCGGGTGCGGCCGATGCCGTAGATGTAGGTCAGTGCGATCTCGACCCGCTTATCGCGGGGAAGGTCGACTCCGGAAAGCCTGGCCATAGTCGGGCAGTTCTCCCATCGTAGCCGGAGGTCCTTCGCGCCGCTTCCATGCCCTGCCCGGACACGGCCCCGGCCTCCGCCCGGGGGTCACAGCCAGATGGCTGTCTGCGGTACGCGTTCTGGTTAGGGCGTCAGCCCTGCCGCTGCTTGTGCCGCGGGTCGGTGCAAATGACCATGACGCGGCCGTGCCGGCGGATGATCCGGCACTTGCTGCAGATCTTCTTGACGCTCGGCTTGACCTTCACGGTGTTATCTCCATTAGTTTAATTACTTGTACCGGTACACGATCCGCCCGCGACTGAGGTCGTAGGGGCTCAGCTCTACGACAACCCGGTCGTCGGGCAGGATGCGGATGTAGTGCATCCGCATTTTCCCGCTGATGTGAGCGAGAACCTTGTGCCCGTTGTCCAGCTCCACCCGGAAGAAGGCATTCGGGAGCGACTCGACAACCGTGCCTTCAATCTCAATGGCGCCGTCTTTCTTGGGCATGTCCTCCGCGCTTCGCTGTACGTGGTCGGCCCGTGCTGTAGCACGGTCTGGTAGTGGCTTCCTTGGAAAAACTCGGAAGGGCCGGTCCGGCTCGCTTGCGCGAGCCCCGGGCGCCGGCCAGGTGAGCCCAGAAGATGGGCCGCAGATGAGCATACTCGACCTGCCGCCGTAGCGCGAACCAGCCAGCGTGAACCGCCTGGATAGTAAGACATCCCCGAACCCGGAACTATTCCCGGTGCCGCCGCGCCAGGACCCAGATCCACGGGATGACGACCAGCGCCCACCAGGGGAACCAGGTGCCACCGGCCACCACGGCCGCCACCGCCCAGACGGCGATCAGGGCCGAGGTCGTCACGGCCCAGGCGCCCATGGCCACCGTCCCCGCCGTGAACCGGGCCGGGCTGCCGGGACCGCCCAGCCAGTCGGACGGCAGCAGCGACGACGAGCCGGACCGCGGCGGCCGCCGCCGCAGCGAGGCATCGGGCAGCTGGTACAGGTCGATGACGGGCAGGTCTTCCATCAGCTCGTCGAGCTCCCCGATGGTCTTGGCGACCATGGCCGCCTCCATCCGCTCACCAAACTCCTCGGCGGTCAGCCGGCCCACCGCGTGGTGCTCGCGCAGCAGCGCCGCGACCTTGTCGCGATCCGCGTCCGAGGCGCGGATTCGCGGGTTACCTGGCACCAGGCACCTTCTAACGAGCTGGCTTACGAGCTGGCGGAGTCCCTATCCCTAGTATCGCCGAGGGACGAACTACTTGGCGCGGGGGCATGTTGGAGCCCGTTCGGTATATTTCCGGGCGTGCTTTCCTCGGCCGTCAGCACCCAGGGCCCCTCGGCCGTGATGGCCACCGTGTGCTCGAAGTGCGCGGCCCAGCTGCCGTCGGCGGTGATGACGGTCCAGTCGTCGTCCAGCAGTACCGTCTCCGGCCCGCCGAGCATGATCATCGGCTCGATGGCCAGCGCCATGCCCTCCCGCAGCCGGGGGCCGCGGCCAGGCCGCCCGTAGTTGGGCACCGGCGGGTCCATGTGCATGGCGGTGCCGATGCCGTGCCCGGTGTACTCCTGCACCACGCCGAAGTCGCCGGCGGAGCGCACGCTGGCCTCGACCGCGTGCGAGATGTCGCTGAGCCGGTGACCGGCCACGGCCTGGGCCAGCCCGTGCCGCAGCGCGGCCTCGCAGGCGGCGATGAGGGCGGCGTGCTCGGCCGAGATCGTGCCCACCGGCACGGTCACCGCGGCGTCGCCGTGCCAGCCTTCCAGGATCGCGCCGCAGTCGATCGAGATGATGTCCCCGTCGGCCAGCCGCCGGGCCGGGCTCGGGATGCCGTGCACGATCTCGGAGTTCACCGAGGTGCAGATGGTGCCCGGGTAGCCGTGGTAGCCCTTGAACGACGGGACCGCGCCGGCGCTGAGGATCTGGTCCTCGGCGATCGCGTCCAGCTCGGCCGTGCTGATGCCGGGCCGGACCGCCTCGGTCAGCGTGCTCAGGGTGCGCGCCACCACCAGGCCGGCCGCGCGCATCAGGCCGATCTGCTCCGGGGTCTTGAGCTGGATACTGCTGCCGCGTCGCATGCGCGCCTTCCTTTCCCTGTTAGCTCAGCGCGCGAACGGGCGGAGCGCAGCCAGCGCCCGGCTGGTGACCTCCTCCACCGGCCCGGTGGCGTCGATGCCGATCAGGATGTTCTCATCCGCGTAGAACGCGACGAGCGGCGAGGTCTGCTCGGCGTAGACCTCGAGCCGGTGCCTGATCGTCTGCTCGGAGTCGTCGTCACGCTGGAACAGCTCGGCGCCGCAGTCGTCGCAGATGCCGGTGCGGGCGGGCGGGTCGTACAGCACGTGCCAGACCCGCTCGCAGCGGCGGCAGGTCCGCCGGCCGGACAGCCGGCGCACCACCTCGTCCTCGTCCACGACCAGCTCGAGCACGACGCTCAGCTTGGCGTCCCACTCCTCGGCCAGCATCTTCTTCAGCGTCTCGGCCTGCGGCGTGTTCCGCGGGAAGCCGTCCAGCAGGAAGCCCTCCTGGGCGTCGTCCTCGCCGAGCCGGTCCCGGACCATGGCGATCGTCACCTCGTCCGGCACCAGGTCGCCGCGCTCCATGTACTCGCGGGCCTGGCGGCCGAGCTCGGTGTTGCTGGTCACGTTGTAGCGGAAGATGTCACCAGTCGAGATCCTCGGGATCCCCTGCTGCGATGCTATGAACTGGGCCTGTGTCCCCTTGCCCGCACCGGGCGGCCCGACGAGGACGATGCGCACTACCTCAGGAAACCCTCATAGTTGCGCTGCTGCAGCTGGCTCTCGATCTGCTTGACCGTGTCCAGCCCGACGCCGACCATGATCAGCAGGCTGACCCCGCTGAACGGGAACTCGTTGGCGACCCCGATGGAGCTGAGCGCCACCAGCGGGAACAGCGCGATCACGCCCAGGTAGAACGAGCCCGGGGCGGTGAGCCTGCTCAGCACGTAGCCGAGGTACTCAGCGGTCGGGCGCCCCGGTCTTATGCCGGGGATGAACCCGCCGTATTTCTTCATGTTGTCGGCCACTTCGGTGGGATTGAAGGTGATCGACACGTAGAAGTAGGTGAACCCGACGATGAGAGCGAAGAACGCCAGCATGTAGATCGGCGAGCTGCTCGTCTCGATGTACCGGTCCACCCAGGCGACCCAGCCACCGGTGGCGTTGGAGTTGCCAAACAGCTGCGCGGCCAGGGTCGGGATATACAGCAGCGAGGAAGCGAAGATGACCGGGATGACGCCCGCCTGGTTGACCTTCATCGGGATGTAGGTCGAGGTGCCGCCGTACATCCGGCGGCCCACCATGCGCTTGGCGTACTGCACCGGGATCCGGCGCTGAGCTTGCTCCATGAAGACAATGAACGCCACGATGGCGATCACCACCACCACGGACACGGCCGCGTAGAACACGCCCTTGTCCCGGTAGATGGCCAGGATCTCGCCCGGGATGACCGAGATCACCGTGGTGAAGATCAGCACGGACATGCCGTTGCCGACGCCGCGGTCGGTGATCAGCTCGCCCATCCACATGATGACCGTGGTGCCCGCCACCATGCAGATGACCATGGTGGCGATGTTGAACACGCCGTCGTTCGGGATCAGCGGGTTGTTGGTCGCCGTGCCGCAGCCGTTGAACAAAGTGCCGGACCGGGCCAGCTCGATGTAGCCGGTGGACTGCAGGATGGCCAGGCCGACGGTCAGGTACCGGGTGTACTGGGTGATCCTGGCCTGGCCGGCCTGACCCTCGTTCTTCAGCGTCTCCAGCCGGGGGATCACCACCGTGAGCAGCTGCAAGATGATGCTCGCGGTGATGTAGGGCATGATGCCCAGCGCGAACACCGACAGGTGCAGCAGTGCCTGGCCCGACAGCAGGTTGACGATGGCCAGCACACCAGCGGTGGAGCTGCCCGCCGCCGTCGCCGCGTTCGAGCACAGCGTGACGTTCTTCTCGTCGATGCCCGGCGTCGGGAGCGAGGCACCGAACCGGAACAACGCGATGAGGCCGATCGTGATCAGCATCTTCTTGCGAAGATCCGGCGTCTGGAACGCCCGCACGAAGGCCGTCAGCATGCGCAGTCCTCGCTTCGGTTGGTCGGGCAGCCTACGTATCTTACCCGGCACACCATGGGTTGTCTCCTTGCGATAGGAGGCTTGGCTCAGTGGCTCAGCTGGTCAGGAAAGCTCGGTGATGCTCCCGCCGGCCTGCTCGATCTTGGCCGCAGCCGAGGCCGAGAACGCATGCGCGGTCACCCGCAGCGCCACGCTGACCTCACCGCTGCCGAGCACCTTGATCAGCTCACCCTTGCGCGCCGCGCCCTTGGCCACCAGGTTCTCCGGGCTCACGTCGCCGCCCTCGGGGAACAGCTCGGCCAGGCGGCCGGTGTTCACCACCTGGTAGGTCGTGCCGAAACCCGCGTTCGAGAAGCCCTTCAGCTTCGGCACCCGGCGGTTCAGCGGCATCTGGCCGCCTTCGAAGCCGAGCCGGACCGTGTTCCGCGCCTTGGTGCCCTTGGTGCCGCGCCCGGCCGTCTTGCCCTTGGACGCCTCACCGCGGCCGACCCGCGTCTTGGCCTTGCGCGCGCCCGGGGCCGGCCGCAGGTGATGCAGCTTGAGCCCGCGGCCCGCCTCCGGCGAGTTCTGTTCGTCCGCCATGTCAGTCCACTTCCTCCACCGTCACCAGGTGGCGCACGGTCTTGATCATGCCGCGGAACTCAGGCCGGTCCGGCCTGACGACCACCTGGCCGATCCGGCGCAGCCCGAGCGAACGCAGCGAGTTCCGCTGCGCGCTGTTCCCGCCGATCTTCGACTTGATCTGTGTCACCTTCAGCTGTGCCATCTGTCCGTTCCCCTCAGGTCCCGGCCGCGGCCGCACGCGCCCGCAGCATGGCCGCGGGGGCCACGTCCTCGATCGGCAGGCCGCGCTTGGCCGCGATCTCCTCGGG
>JBAPYC010000425.1:0-2685 GCA_049284535.1 Streptosporangiaceae bacterium | reverse complement strand
AGCTGGTTCCGCGGTGCTCCCGGAGGGGGTGGTCTCCGGCAGCCGATCGTGGTGGAGTTCTGGGAAGGCGTGGACGAGGCCGTTCGGGGTGAAAAGACAGGTGTTGATACGGAACTGACATGAGCGGCGGGTGGCGGCGCCGCCGGGGCCGATCGCGGCGCTGCTGGCGGACTTCGACCGCGTGTGGCCGGTGCAGATCGCGCCGGTGCCCCGGCGGGTGGGGCCCGGGCGGTACGACGCCGGGCTGATGATCTGGGAAGAATTCGAGCGGCCGGCGGCGGTGCGGGCGTTCCGGGTGTCCCGGCCGGACGAGCTGCACGGGGAGCACTGGTTCGAGCTGGTGCCGGACGGCTCCGCGACGGTGGTCCGGCACGTCATCGAGGGCACCACGACCGGGAAGTACGAGGCGATCTGGACCAAGCGGATCGAGCCGGGGCACGACATGATCATGGAGGCGCTGCTGGACAACGTGCAGGCGGCGGCCACTGGCGGCCCAGCTGCTGTTGGCCCAGCCGCTGGCGGCTGAGCTCAGTCGGTGCCGGACTCCAGGGCAGCGTGATCCAGCAGCTCGTCGGAAGGAGCCTTGCCGCGGGAGGCGATCGCCTCGGCCCCGCCCTCGTCCATGGCGCCGATGAGACCGGTCGAGGCGGCCTGGTCGACGCCGGTCAGGGCCGGCTGGGGGCGCACGCCAATCATGCCCAGGCCGGCGTACTGCTCGAGCTTGGCGCGGGAATCGGCGATGTCGAGGTTGCGCATGGTCAGCTGGCCGATGCGGTCGGACGGCCCGAAGGCCGAGTCCGCGATCCGTTCCATGGACAGCTTGTCCGGGTGGTAGCTGAAGGCCGGCCCGGTCGTGTCCAGGATGGAGTAGTCCTCGCCGCGCCGCAGCCGCAGGGTCACCTCGCCGGTGACCGCCATGCCGACCCAGCGCTGCAGGGATTCGCGCAGCATCAGCGCCTGCGGGTCCAGCCAGCGGCCCTCGTACAGCAGCCGGCCGAGCCGGCGCCCCTCGTTGTGATAGCTGGCCAGGGTGTCCTCGTTGTGGATCGCGTTGACCAGCCGCTCATACGCCGCGTGCAGCAGCGCCATGCCGGGTGCCTCGTAGATGCCGCGGCTCTTGGCCTCGATCACCCGGTTCTCGATCTGATCCGACATGCCCAGGCCGTGCCGGCCGCCGATGGCGTTGGCTTCCAGGACGAGTTCGGTGGCGGAGGCGAATTCCTTGCCGTTGATGGTGACCGGGCGGCCCTGCTCGAAGCCGATGGTCACGTCCTCGGCGGCGATCTCGACGTCGGGATCCCAGAACCGCACGCCCATGATCGGCTCGACGATCTCGATCCCGACCTCCAGGTGCTCCAGCGACTTGGCCTCGTGGGTCGCGCCCCAGATGTTCGCGTCCGTGGAGTACGCCTTCTCGGTGCTGTCCCGGTAGGGCAGGTCGCGGGCGAGCAGCCACTCCGACATCTCCTTGCGGCCGCCGAGCTCGCCGACGAAGTCGGCGTCCAGCCACGGCTTGTAGACCCGCAGCGACGGGTTGGCCAGCAGGCCGTAGCGGTAGAACCGCTCGATGTCGTTGCCCTTGAAGGTGGAGCCGTCGCCCCAGATCTGCACGTCGTCTTCGAGCATGGCCCGGACCAGCAGGGTGCCGGTGACGGCCCGTCCCAGCGGGGTGGTGTTGAAGTAGGCCCGGCCGCCGGTGCGGATGTGGAACGCTCCGCAGGCTATGGCGGCCAGGCCCTCTTCGACCAGGGCCTGCTTGCAGTCGACGAGCCGGGCCGCCTCCGCGCCGTAGGCGCTGGCCCGTCCGGGCACCGAGGCGATGTCGGGCTCGTCGTACTGGCCGATGTCAGCGGTGTAGGTGCACGGCACCGCGCCCTTCTCGCGCATCCACGCCACCGCCACCGAAGTGTCGAGGCCACCAGAGAAGGCGATGCCGACGCGTTCACCGACGGGGAGAGAATTGAGCACCTTGGACATGGCTGCAATTATATGCACACCACTGCATGATCATGCAAAGCGGGTGTTGGAGGGCGGGTGGGCGCCGATGAATCGGGGGCGTCGGGGTCGTCACATCTTTGACAGGCGGCTGGAAGCGGCTGCAATGTGGGAGGAGCAACCATAGGCCAGCCCGTCGTGCACTTCGAGGTCATCGGCAAGGACCCGGCTAAGCTGCGGGGCTACTTCGGGGAACCTGTTCGGCTGGACATTCGACATGACGCCTGTCGCGGAGGCGGTATCGGAGCCGGACAACTACGGCTTCATCAACCGCATGACCACCGACGACGGCACCGGGATTCCCGGCGGGGTCGGCGGTGGCGCCGGTTATTCCGGTCACGCGGTCTTCTACGTGGGGGTGGCCGACGTCGAGGCCGCGCTGCGCAAGGCCGAGAGCCTGGGCGGCAAGCGGCTTTTGGGCCCGGTGCGGGCACCGTCGGGGCTGGTGGTAGGCCATTTCGCCGATCCCGAGGGCAACCTGATCGGGGTGGCCGGGGGCGCCTGAGGGCTCCCCTCTTTAGCGGGGAACTTCCGTGCGGGGTGGGACCTGGTTGGCGTCGATGGAGGCGCGTTCGGCTGCGGTCAGGCCGGCGGCGGCCAGGATGCGCTGGATGGTGTCGTTCTTACCGCGGCCGTACTCCTCGATGTCGGCGGCGGTGGCGCCGGCACGTCTCTTGACCGCCGCGTATT
>JBAPYC010000424.1:0-4457 GCA_049284535.1 Streptosporangiaceae bacterium | reverse complement strand
CGGCACGGCCACGTACGACGGCGTCGCTGAGCTGTGGGTCGACCGCGTCGCCGACGCGGCAGCGTGGTTCACCTCGGCCATCTACACCACGAAGATCGCGGCCGACGAGGAGAACTTCCTGGACCGTTCCGCGACCCGCTTCCTCTACTCCACCGAAACCGTCGTCTTCGGCTGACGGCAACCATCCACACGAGGACGGACCTTGCCATGTCTTTCACCCACCCGGACGATCTGCACGCGGCCTTCGCCGCCGCCTTCCAGGCCGGCGATGTCACTGCGCTCGTGGACCTCTACGAGGACAGCGCGATCCAGATCCAGCAGGACGGAGCCACCGTGACGGGCCGTGACGCGCTGGCAGGCGTCTTCACTCGCCTCCTGGCCTCCGGACTGACCATGCAGGGCGATCCGCAGAAGGCAACTGTCGCGGGCGACCTCGCCCTGACGTCCACTCACTACAGACTCGCCAACGACGAGCCCGACGGTGCGCGCACGGTCGCCACCGCTGAGGTCTCTCGACGTCAAGCAGATGGCAGCTGGCGGGTCGTCATCGACGTGCCTGCCTTCGCTTGAGCGGACATCCGCGGCGGCGACATCGTGGGCCGTCGGCCCGACGGCGTCGCCGTCTTGCGGGGTCGGGAGCGACCCGGCTGAACGCGGGCACCCGGCCTAGCACCGCGAGGAACTGGGCGTCGCCGTGGGCGGCGCGCAGGGTGTTCAGCTCGGCGGGCAGGCGGGTGCTGCCGCTGGGCTTTCACAGTGAGCACCGGTGGATCCGGTTTGCGATCTGTCACCTTCGCGGCTGCTTTCCGCACTTGCCGTACCAACCCGGCTACAACGAGCGGCCGCGTGCCGTGCTGCCGCTGGTCAGGCGGGGCGTCCGCGGACGCCGCGCCCTATGACGGGCTGGGAGGTGGAGAGATCTATTGATCTGCGGCTGCCCGCGGGCGGCCTGGGCCGTTACGTAGTGATCACCATCGGCGGGGAACTCGGTGCGCACCGACCGTCCCAGCCGACCGTCCTAACGGTGCGTACGACCGTCCAAACAGCACGGACGCCGTCCGCTATGCGTCCGGGGACAGCGCAATATGACGCTCTACAGCGCGACAAGGTGACACACGCCGGGACACAGCGGAAACGGCCCGCATAGCCGAGATTTCCCAGCTAACGGGCTTTTCCCCAGCGTGTGGCAGGTGTCGGGTTCGAACCAACGTAAGCTGAGCCGACGGTTTTACAGACCCCTCTGCGCGCGCGTGACGACGCCTCGGCAGTTGTGTCCTCCTCAGGTGTTCCTGGCGGTCGCGCGGCTCAGCGGCGCCCACTCATCCAGTTCGGCCCGCCGGGCGTCGAGTGCCACGCCGATGTGCTCGACCGCGTCGGCGCCGAGAGCCAAGCGGTGCGGGGGTTCCGGCCGGGCGAGGGCCTCGAGGATCGCGGCGGCGGCTTTGGCCGGGTCGCCTTGCTGCGAGCCGTCCATGTCGGCGACCGCGCGGCGCTGGGGCCCGACTGTCTCGTTGTCGTCGCCGCTGTCGGGGGACTGCTGCGCCCGGGCGGCGCCGAAACTGGTGGCGAATGCCCCTGGCTCGACGATCAGCACGTGAATGCCGTGCGGGGCGACCTCGGCGGCGAGGGCGTCGGACAAACCTTCAAGGGCGAACTTCGCGGCGCAGTAGGCGCCGAAGCCAGGCATCGACACTTGGCCGCCCATCGACGAGATCTGCACGATCGATCCGCTCTGGCGCTCGCGCATGCCCGGCAGCACGGCCTGCACGAGGTTCACCGGCGCGAAGAACATGACATCCATCAGCTGGCGCAGCGCCGCTTCATCCAGCTCCTCCACTGCGCCAACTGAAGCCAGGCCGGCGTTGTTGACCAGGACGTCGATCGCGCCAAACCGGTCGACGGCGGCGGCGACCGCGGCTTCGCGCTGATGCCGGTCGGTGACGTCAAGCGGCAGGGCAAGCACCCGGCCGGGGGCTGCGCCGGCGAGTGCGCGCAGTGCGTGAGGCCGCCGTGCGGTGGCTACCACATTGTCCCCGTCCGCCAGCGCCGCCTTGGCGATGGCCTGTCCGAAGCCGGCTGAGCTGCCGGTGATGAACCAGGTACGTGTCATACCGATGACGCTAGGCCGCCGGCGCCAGCGCTAGGAAACAATGATTTTGACCAGCGCCACAGCCTTAGACTGTGACAGGTCATGACCGAACCGCCTGACCTGCATGTGCTGCAGTCTTTTGTCGTGACCGCCGAGGAGGGCAGCATCACCCGCGCGGCCGCCCGGCTGCACATCACCCAGCAGTCGCTGTCTGTGCAGCTCCGCCGGCTTGAGTCGCGGGCCGGAGCGCCGTTGCTGGAGCGCTCCAGCCGCGGCGTCACGCTCACCGCCGTCGGCGAGGTGCTGCTGCGCGAGGCCCGGCCGCTGCTCGGCGCAGCTCAGCGGGTGATGGATACTGTCCGGCGCAGCGCCTCCGGCGAGGATCTCGACCTGCGCGCCGGCATCCTGTCCTCGATGGCCAACGAGGTGATGCCGCCGGTCGTGCGGCTGTTCGGCGAACGTCACCCGCATACCAGGCTGCACGCCGCCGACCTGCCGATCGGGCCGCTCGTCGCCGGCGTGCGCGGCGGCACCCTCGACGTTGCGGTCAGCCGCCCGCCGCTGGTCGGTGATCTCACCGTCGACTTGCTCGGCTCCGAGGCGGTAATCGTCGCGCTGCCCGAGGGCCACCCGCTGGCGCGACGGCGCCAGCTGCGGCTGGCCGATCTGGCCGACGAGCGGTGGGTGATGACGCCGCGTACGTCATGGCCGCCGTGGCACCGCCAGTACGACCGCGACTTCGCCGCAGCCGGTTACCGTCCGCACATCGACCAGCGCAGCACCACGCCGCAGGGCCTGCTCGCCCTCGTCGCCGCCGGTGCTGGCATCACCCGGCTGGCCGCGTCGTCCCGCACCCTGCGCGCGGGCGGCGTGCGGTTCGTACCACTGGCCGGCGAGCGGGCCGGCATCGTCCTGCTCACCCGACCGGGCCCGGTCAACCCAGCCGTCATCCCATTCCGGGCCGCCGTGCTGGACGCCCTGAACGACTCGCTCGACGGATTTGAGTCAGCCTTAGCGACAGATTCCCCGCAGAGGCCCCTGCACGGCAGGGGTAGCGGGCTCAGGATGGGGTGGCTCCTGTCTAGCGATGGCCGCGCAGGTCGTCCAGGAAGCTCCGGGCGGCGGAGACGGCGCCGACCGTGCGGTTGACGGCCTCGGCGGCGGCGCGGGCCGCGGTTCCCTTCACGCCGGGGATGACCGCGACGGTGTCGGTGATCGGGTTGCCGGTTTCCTCCACGGTGCGGGTGCCGGGCGGGACGTGCACCCGGAACTCGTCCGGGTCGGCGGGCTCGGTGCTGATGTCGTCCAGCTCCGACCAGACCACGAGGGTGTCGCCGGTGTAGGAGATCAGGCGGAGCAGGCAGCCGGTCTCGGCGTCCACGATCGCGTCGGCGATGGTGTCGGGGAACAGCGGAGGCCCCACGACCAGGCCGGCGCCGCCGAGTACGCGGGTCACGCGGAGCTGGCGGGCGGGACGGCCGCGGTAGGTGAGTTCCGTGCCGCCGGATAGCCGGCCGCGGAGCAGCCAGCACGAGTCGGTCAGGAACGCGATAGAGTCCGTCAGCGGAGCGGCCGGGCCGACCACGGTCCGGTCCTGGTAGACCTGCCAGCGGCGCTCGCCGTCGCAGGCGATCGTCGTCGGGGCCCCGCGGTCCGGGCCAGTCGAATAATAGTCGAGGCAGTACCGGTCCGGGCCGCTGACGCGCAGCCGGGCGTCCGTGCGGGCCACGTTCATGCCGCGGGTCATCGTGTCGAGGAGGTCGGCGAAGCCGCCGCTCCCGGCGGCACGGAGGCTTTCTGGCATCCGGGCGGCCATGGCGGCCTGGTCGAGCCACTTCCGCACGGTGGCGCCGAGGTCACGGGGCTCGCCGCTACGGTAGAGCAGGTCGAGCACCTCGTCGGGCGGCGGCGAGGCGTCGGCCGGGTCGAGCGGGGCCGGATCGGGCGACGGCATCGCCTCCGGCTGATCGCCGCCCTCGCCGCGACCGGGCCGGTGCGGCGCATGCCTGATCAGCACGTCGAGGGCGCCACCCACCCGGTCCATGGTGGCCCAGTCAGGACCACTGGCCGGTTTCCCCGGGGTTTCGCTGCGGTGGCTGCCCAGCGGCACCGCGAACCGGGCGGGGTCGGCTGCATCCGGCGGGTTCATCGTCACGTCGGTCAGCTCAGTGAGGATGACGAACTCGCCGCCGGACGTCTCGATCCGGCGCAGCAGGATGCCGAGCTCTGCGTCCACGGCGACCTCGACGCGGTCGTGGGACCAGTGGCCGGGACCGGAGCCGAGGACGTCGCGCCGCGGCGTGGCCGCGACGGCGATCGCGTCGCGGCCGGCGACGGTCACCGGGCCCAGCTCTTCCAGGGTGTACCC
>JBAPYC010000423.1:0-3645 GCA_049284535.1 Streptosporangiaceae bacterium | reverse complement strand
TGCCACCCACGGTGTGCCGGGGGTTCAGCGAGGAGTACGGATCCTGGAAGATCATCTGGATCTCGCGCCGCAGCGGGCGCATCTGGCCGGCCCGCAGGGTAGTGATGTCCCTGCCGTCGATCACGATGCGGCCGCTGGTGGGCTTGTCCAGCCGGGTCAGCAGGCGGCCGGTGGTGGACTTGCCGCAGCCTGACTCGCCGACCAGGCCCAGTGTCTGTCCCCGGTCCACCTCCAGGTCAATGCCGTCCACCGCCCGGACGGCCCCGACCTTCTGCCGGATGATGACGCCGCGGGTCACCGGGAAGTGCCGGACCAGGCCGGTCACGGTCAGCAGCGCGTCGCCGTCCTGTACTGCGCCGCTCCCCTCGGGTCCGTTCCCCTCCGGCGAGGCCACCGGCGTCTCCGTCTGCTCGCTCACGATTCCTGCCCGCCCTGGACTGCCGGCTCCTTCACGTCCGCCGGGACCTCGCCCGCCGCGAGCAGCTGCCATTGGCGCGCCTTCTCCGCCGCGCTGAGATGGCAGGCCGCCAGATGCCCGGTGGTCGCCACGTCACGCAGCGGCGGCACCTCGGTCTCGCACCGCCCGTTGTTCAGGTGGGCGTACCGGCAGCGGGGGTGGAACGGGCAGCCCGGCGGGACCCGGATCAGGCTGGGCGGTGTGCCCGGGATCGGGATGAGGCGGGTGGCCCGCTCCCGGTCCAGCCGCGGCATCGAGGCCAGCAACCCCCAGGTGTAGGGGTGGCCGGGTGAGTTGAAGATCTCGGCCGCGCTCCCGTACTCGGCGACCCGCCCGGCGTACATGACCAGGATGTCGTCGGACAGCTCGGCGACCACGCCGAGGTCGTGGGTGATGACGATGACCGCCGACCCGAATTCCGACTGCAGGTCGGAGATCAGGTCGAGGATCTGCGCCTGCACCGTGACGTCCAGGGCGGTGGTGGGCTCGTCCGCGATGAGCAGCCCGGGATTGCAGGACAGCGCCATGGCGATCATCGCGCGCTGCCGCATGCCGCCGGAGAACTGGTGCGGGTAGTCATCCACCCGGACCTTGGGCTGCGGGATCCCGACCCGCTCCAGCAGGTCGATGGCGCGCTGGCGGGCCTGCGCCTTGCTCACGTCGTTGTGGATCCGGTATGCCTCGACGATCTGCGAACCGACCGTGTAGTACGGGTGCAGGGCGGACAGCGGGTCCTGGAAGATCATGGCCATCTTGTTCCCGCGCAGCTCGCGGATCCGGCCCGGGTCGGCTCCGACCAGCTCCTCCCCATCCAGCCGGATGTGGCCGGTGATGTGCGCCCGGCTGCCCTGGTGCAGGCCCATGATGCCGAGGCTGGTGACGCTCTTGCCGGAGCCTGATTCGCCCACGATGCCCAGCGTGCGGCCTCGCTCGAGCGTGTACGAGACACCATCGACCGCCTTGACCAGGCCGTCCTGGGTCGGGAAGTGGATTCGCAGGTCTTCGACCTCGAGCAGCGGAGCCGGCATTAGTGCCTCACCCTCGGATCGACGAAGGCATAAAGGATGTCTACCGCGAGGTTGGCCAGCACGATGAAGAAGGCGGCCAGCATGGTGACCCCGAGGATCTCGGGCAGGTCCTGGTTCTGGATGGCCTCCACCGTGAACAAGCCCAGGCCGTGCAGCGAGAAGGTCACCTCGGTGATGATAGCTCCGCCCAGCAGCAGGCCGAGGTCCATGCCGAAGATGGTGACGATCGGGGTCAGTGCGGCCCGGAGCCCGTGCTTGACGATCACCTTGCTCTCCGGCAGGCCCTTGGCCCGGGCCGTGCGGATGTAGTCCTCGCTCATCGTCTCCAGCATGCCCGCCCGGGTCAGCCGGGCATAGAGCGCGGCGTACAGGAAGGCCAGGCACAGCCACGGCAGCACCAGGTTCCGGGCCCACAGCAGCGGGTTGGTGCTGAAGGGCACGAACGTCACGTTCGGGAACAGCGGCCATTTATAACTGAAGAGCTCGAGCGATATCAGCCCGGTGAAGAAGATGGGCAGCGACACTCCGGCCAGGGCGACGCCCATCGAGAACCGGTCGAAGAAGGTACCCCGCCGCAGCGCCGAGACGATTCCGATGGACACGCCGCCGATCAGCCAGATCACCGCCGCCCCGATGGCCAGGGAGAGGGTCACCGGCAGGTCGCTGACCATCATCGGCCAGACCGGCTGCTGGCTCCTGAACGAGTAGCCGAAGCACGGCGCCGGGCAAAAGGTGCTGGTGGACCCGCTGTTGTAGTGGGCCCCGACCACGATGCCCTTGAGGAAGTCGCCGTACTGCAGGTAGAGCGGCCTGTCCAGGCCGAGCTGGGCTTCGACCGCCAGCACCGCCTGATGGGTCGGGTTCCGGCCCACGTATTGCTCAGCGAGCTGATAGGAGTTCTGCCCGGCGAGCCGGGGAAGCAGGAAGAAGATGGCGAACGTGATCATGCTGACCACGATCAGCAGGAAAACCGTGCCGATCAGCCGCCGGATGATGAATGTGATCACCGTGTGTGGCGCTGGTGCCCGCCCAGGCTGCCCGGGGCGGGCACCAGCATCCTCACTTTCTCGCTATCAGGACTTCAGGCCGAGTACGGCGTAGTTGTACATGCCGTAGTAAGACTGAACGTACACGTTGGTCAGGCTGGGGCTCCGGTACAGCAGGTCCTTGGCGTACACCCCAGGCAGGATGGCCGCCTGCTTCATGATCTGCTCGTCGATCTGGCTGGTGTAGCCGTTCCGCGTGGCCTCGTCATTGGTCGTGGCCATCGCACCCAGCAGGCTGTTCACCTTCGGGTCGTTCAGCTGCGACAGGTTGGTGTTACCCGCCGGGCTGATCGCCTTGCCGTCCGCGATGTAATAGAAGAAGCCGTAACCGTCCGGCCAGTCGGCCGCCCAGCCGTAGAACGAGATACCGATGTTGTGCTGGGCCTCGTACTTCGGTACGCCAGCAAAGTTGGCGTCGTAAGTGGCGGTGGGGAAGCCGTGCAGCGTGGTCTTGATCCCGACCTGAGCCAGCGAGGCCTGCAGACCCTGGGCCGCCGCGACCTCCTTGGGCCGGTCGCTGCGGTAGGTGATCCCGGTGCTGAACCCGTTCGGCTGCCCGCACAGCTGGAGCTGCTGCTTGGCCGCGGCAACGTCGCCGCCGGGCTTGCTGAGGGCGTCGTAGAGATCAAAGGCCTTGTAGCCGACCACGTTGGGTGGTGCCACCGTGGAGGCGATCGCGCCGCCGATGGAGCCGCCGTAGGCGTCCTGGTAGTTGGTCTTGCTGGCGGCGTACTCGATGGCCTCCCGGCAGTGCAGATTGTTCAGCGGCGCCAGCGTGGTGTTGATGCCGGCGAACCAGGTGAACCCGGCGAGCGCGTCATCGGACATGGCCTTGAGTGAGGACGAGGACAGGATCTTGGCCCGGGCCGCGGCCTGCACGCCGGTACCCGCCGCGTCGACGTCGAGGTCACCGGACAGCAGCCGGTTGTCGATGTCATTCGCGTTCATGTTCATCGTCATCGTGATCTTGCTGACCAGCTGCTTGGCCTGCGGGTCGGTCGATGCCTTCCAGTACGTGTTCGGCACCAGGGTGAGCTGCTTGTTCAGCTGGTAGCTCTGGAACTTGTACGGGCCGGTGGACATCGGGTGCAGCTGGTAGTTGGCGCCGGTGTCC
>JBAPYC010000422.1:0-4590 GCA_049284535.1 Streptosporangiaceae bacterium | reverse complement strand
CACCCGGGCAGCCCGTCCGCCCCGGCCTGGCCGGCGCCAACCTGGCCCGCGAGCTCGGCCGTCTGCTGGGGGCGCAGGAGGTACGGCTGATGGCCGGTTCGGCCGACCTGCCCGGGGCTCGGATGATCGACCTGGTCCAGGCGATGGACCGGCTGCGGACCGAGTGCCCGTGGGACGCCCGGCAGACCCATGAATCCCTCGCCCCGCATCTGCTCGAGGAGCCTTACGAGGCGCTGGAGGCCCTGGAGTCCGGTGACCCGCAGGCGTTCTGCGAGGAACTGGGCGACGTGCTGCTGCAGGTGGTGTTCCACGCCCGGATCGCGGCCGAGCGCTCCGACGGGACCGCGTTCACGGCCGACGAGGTCGCCGACGCCATAGTGGCCAAGCTGGTGCGCCGACATCCGCACGTGTTCGGCGACGTAGCCGTATCCGGTGCCGACGAGGTCCAGGGCAACTGGGACACGATCAAGCGGGAAGAAAAGCGGGCCAAGGCGGAGCGCCTCGGGACCGGTGGCGCGGATCAGGCTGACCCGTCGGTGCTGGACGGAGTGCCATTCGGGCAGCCTGCGCTGGCGCTGGCGGCCCAGCTGCAGCGCAGGGCGCAACGGGCCGGCGCGCCGGCTGAGCTGGCCTTCCTGGACGCCGGTGCCGGTACCGGTGCTGACGGCGCCTCCGTCAACGGCAGCAACGCTGAGGGCGCCGCGATCGGCCGTGAGCTGTTTGCGCTGGTGGCCAGAGCCCAGGCAGCGGGGGTCGATCCCGAGACGGCGCTGCGGGCAGCCGCGCGCCAGTTCCGGGATGTCGTGCGTGCCTGGGAACACCCGGAGCCCTGACGAAGGCGACGCTTCCGCCTCGCCGCACGGTGCATGGTCCCGGAGGGCGGGGCACGGCCATTCGCACGAGCGGTGCCTGTGCGTTTATTTCAGCTGCGACCCCGGGGCCGGGCGGCTCGATGCGCCGCCGGACCCTCGTTCACCGCGAGGGCGGGTCTACCCGCTGGCGTGCCTAATCGCGATCTGTACGCTTGGCTATCGGTGGCAGCGAGTCCTCATACCGTGCAGATCTGGCGTTCCTGCACGCCTAGACGGGCTTGTTACGGCCGTGCTCAACGTCGGTACCGGGCGAGATCGGCGCGGCGAAGGTCCTCCGCAGGCGCCGAGCTTTGCGGCTCTAGGAAGTGGAAAAGCACCTGATCCTGCAGCAGTGCGGCCGCCTCGTACTGGCTTGCCGGAACCGCAGGGCCAGCAGATCCGTTTGCACTGTTGTGCCGTTAAGCGGCCGGCCTGGTGGGGCCGGGACCGGCAGGGGTCCGGCCCTTGCGGCCGTCCCACCGGTCTGGCTCACCGTAGCTCAGCAAGCAGCAGGGGGACTTCAGCGATGCGACTGGGGCGCGAACTCAGGAGAGCACGGCTCAGCCGTCAGGCGGGCGTGGTGGCGGTGGCGGTGGCGTTGCTCGCTGCGTGCAGCAGCGGCAACCACCAGTCGCAGGCGCAGGGTCGCGCGAGTTCGCCGGCTGCTACCCGCACTCCGCGCCAGTACATATCGTTCACCTCCTATCCCGGCTGGATTCAGGGCAGCATCCCGCCCAGCAAGTTCAACTACGCCCCGTGGACCGTCGTCAGCGACTTCGGCCTGTGGCCGACGAGAACAGGCGGCATCGCGGTCGGCGACATGGGGTCGCTGTCGAAAATCCCTGCTGTGGTCGCGGCCGCCCACAGGGCGGGCAAGAAGGTCATCATGGCCCTCGGCGAGCAAGGCCTGGGGCCGGCCTTCGCCGGCGCGGCCAGCCCGCGGTATCAGCCAACGCTGATCACGAATATCACCAACTACGTCGCGAAGTATGGCTTCGACGGGGTGGATATCGACTGGGAAGAGAACGTGCCGCAGAACGAGGCGAGCTACGTTTCCCTGATTAAGAACCTGCGTGCCACGTTCCAACGGGAATTTCCGAAGCCCGTGTTCCTTTCGGCCGACGTGGACACCGGCCAGGTACCCCCTGGCATCGCAGCCCAGATCGCCCCGTACGTGAACTCCCTCAATATGGAGACCTTCCAGGACAACGGCGTCAGCAGCGCCATCGCCTATACCAACGCCGGGATACCAGCCAGCAAGCTGCTCATGGGAATCGGCGTCGCGGGTGGCTACTACGACACCGGTGAGAGCAGTGTCGCAGCGAAGGTGCGGTACGTTGAGGCTCACGGCCTGGGCGGAACGCTGCTGTGGCAACCCGGCAACCTGAAGACAGACCTGACGGACCCGCGCCTCATACCTCTGGAGCAGATGCTGCACAGTTCCGGCTGAGTTCCCCGGTCGCATTCTGCGTTCCCTGCTTGCGCCAGCGCATCGCGTACGCTGAGGCCACCGGTGAGCAGCACGCGGCCGGGCCGAGGATGCGAGCGGGCGAAAGGCGACCCAGGGGGAATCTGCATAGTCTGGCGTCTCCCGAGCCGTCCCGGCACACAACCTGGACTCCCGGGTGTTCCGCAGCCATGTCTGGCGGCGTCGGTGGTGCGGCCGGGGATAACGTCGACGCGGCCGCCGGTCCGGGCGTCGATGAGCACCGTGGCGTAGACGCTGCCGCGGCGCAGCGCCAAGTCGTCGATCCTCAGCACCCGCGCCAGCGCTGACCCGAAAGGCCTGGCTGCCATCAGGTCCCCTGAGCCATCACGAGCGCGCATCTTTCCGGGCCTGAATGATCGGGACAGATGGCATCTCCAGTGGACAAACACCCCCGCCATCCCGGCGTGGCCCGCGCGCCAGACCATCGCGGCTCCACTAGGCTCTTCTATGGGCAGCAGTGGTCCTGCCCGCATCCAAGCACGCACGCATGTGACACGAGCAACGGCAAGGAGCCGGCGGTGGCCTCCATTGAAGCGATCCATGCCAGGCAGATCCTGGATTCCCGCGGTAACCCGACCCTCGAGGTCGAGGTAGCGCTCGATGACGGGACCGTCGGCCGCGCGGGCGTGCCGAGCGGGGCCTCGACGGGCGCGTTCGAGGCGGTCGAGCTCAGAGACGGCGGCTCCGAATACGGCGGCAAGGGCGTGACCCGGGCGGTCCAGGGCGTCATCGACGAGATCCAGCCCGAGCTGCTCGGCCACGAGGCCGACGACCAGCGGCTCGTCGATCAGGCGCTGATCGACCTGGACCGGACCCCCGGCAAGTCCCGGCTCGGCGCGAACGCCATCGTCGGCGTCAGCATGGCCGTCGCCCGGGCGGCCGCGGACTCCAGCGGCCTGCCGCTGTTCCGCTACCTGGGCGGCCCGAACGCGCACGTGCTGCCGGTCCCGATGATGAACATCCTGAACGGTGGCGCGCACGCCGACAACAACGTCGACGTCCAGGAGTTCATGATCACCCCAATCGGCGCGGCCACCTTCACCGACGCCCTGCGCTGGGGCGCCGAGGTCTACCACGCGCTGAAGTCCGTGCTCAAGCAGCGCGGGCTCTCCACCGGCGTCGGTGACGAGGGCGGTTTCGCGCCGGACCTGGACAGCAACCGGGCCGCGCTGGACCTCATCGTCGACGCGATCGGCAAGGCCGGGTTCGCCGCCGGCCGGGACATTGCCCTGGCCATCGACGCGGCCGCCTCGGAGTTCTTCTCCGAGAGCGCCTACACCTTCGAGGGCAAGCCGCACACCTCGGCCGAGATGGCGGCGGTGTACTCCGAATGGCTGGACGCCTACCCCATCGTCTCGATGGAAGACCCGCTGGCCGAGGAAGACTGGGCCGGGTGGCAGCAGCTCACGGCGACCGTGGGCGAGGCGGTGCAGATAGTGGGCGACGACCTGTTCGTCACCAACTCCGAGCGGCTGAGCCGCGGCATCGCCGAGCGTTCGGCCAACTCCCTGCTGGTCAAGCTCAACCAGATCGGCTCGGTGACCGAGACACTGGACGCGGTCAGCCTGGCCCACCGGGCCGGCTTCAGCTGCATCATCAGCCACCGCTCCGGCGAGACCGACGACACCACCATCTCCGACCTGGCCGTCGCCACCAACAGCGGCCAGATCAAGACGGGCGCCCCGGCCCGCGGCGAGCGGGTGGCCAAGTACAACCAGCTGCTCCGGATCGAGGAGCTGCTCGGCGACGCGGCGATCTACGCGGGCGCTGGCGCCTACCCGCGGTTCGCGGCGCGGGCCAGCAAGGACTGATGGCCCCGCCCGCCGCTGCCCCCCGCACGACCCGGCTGACCGGCCGGGCTGCGGTGCTTGCGGTGGTCATCTGCGCGATCGCCCTGAGCCTGGCGTATCCGGTACGCGAGTACATCGCCCAGCGGCGCCAGATCGATCAGCTGGTCACCCAGCAGCAGAACGCGACGAACCAGGTGAAGAAGCTGGAGCAGCAGCAGGCCCGGCTGTCCAGCCCGTCCTACATTGAGCAGGTGGCGCGCCAGCAGCTGGACATGTGCTTCCCGGGCGCCCAGTGCTACATCGTGGCCGGCACGAAGACCTCCGCGAGCAGCGGCTCGCAGGCCGCGCAGCCGGGCGCGGCGCCCTGGTACGACAAGCTCTGGCAGTCCGTGCAGCAGGCCGACGCGAGCCACGGCACGTGATGATCACCTCGCGCGATGAGGCGGTCATCGCCACCCAG
>JBAPYC010000421.1:0-2453 GCA_049284535.1 Streptosporangiaceae bacterium | reverse complement strand
GGTCCCAGGTCAAGGAGAAAAAACTCAAAGCTGCCGAGAAGCTGCTGGCTAAGGCCCACACCAGCGACAGCACGAAGGCGCTGGACAAGCTGACCACCGTGGCCGGTGGGCGGCGGCAGATCATCAGCGACCCCCCGCTGATCGTTCCGGTCGAAGAGCTCCTCAGCGATGTACAGGCCAGCGCGATTTACGAGCAAATCCGCATAGTACTGGGTACGTATGGGCGCAGCCTGCAGTTCGACCGGCGGCATCTGCTCGAGCAGTTCACCCTGGTCCAGATGCCCCGTAAGGTCGTCGGGGTCGGCACATCGGCACCCGCGCCTGGATCGTGCTGATGGACGCCGCAGACGGCGACGAACCGCTGTTCCTCCAGGCCAAGGAGGCCCAGCCCTCCGTCCTGGCCGAGTACGCCGGGCGCAGCCAGCATGACAACCACGGCGAGCGCGTGGTGGCCGGACAGCACCTGATGCAGGCCCAAAGTGACATCTTCCTCGGCTGGACCCGCAGTCCCGGCCCCGATGGGGTGGATCGCGACTTCTACGTCCGCCAGCTGCGGGACTGGAAATTCTCCTTCCCGATCGAGGCGATGATCCCCTCCGGCATGACCGTCTACGGCCGGCTGTGCGGGTGGACCCTGGCCCGGGCGCACGCCCGCTCCGGTGACCGCGTTGCCCTGGCCGCCTACCTCGGTGGCTCCGGCACGTTCGATGAGGCGATCGCCGACTTCGCCGAGACCTACGCTGACCAGAACGAACGCGACTACGCTGCGCTCCGCGACGCCGTGAAGGATGGCAAGGTTGAGTCCACGACGGAGATCTAAGATGACACCCGGCGCCGCGCACCCCTGCCGGGAAACGGTCGTGGCTAAGGGGCGCGAGGCCAGCGGCCAAGCCCGCAGCGGCCAGGCGCCTGCCGGCGGATTCGTATGGAAGGCAGCTACCGCCGATGAGTGACGTGGCTGCTGGCCCGGCCAATCCGCGCGCGCTGATCCGGACCAAGAGCTACCGCGTCCTGCTCGTCCTGGCCGCGCTGATCGGCGTGCTGGTCTCGTTCGTCTCCTGGTGTTTCCTGGAACTGGTCCACTGGATCCAGCAGGAGGTGTACAAAAGCCTGCCCAGCGGGCTGGGACTGCATCCCGTTCCCTGGTGGTGGCCGCTGCCGGTGCTGGCGGTGGCCGGGGCGCTGACCGCCGTCGCGGTCATCCGCCTGCCCGGCCACGGCGGGCACATCCCCTACGAGGGGATCAAGGCCGGCGCCCCCAAGCCGGCCGACCTGCCGGGCATCTTGCTCGCCGCGCTGGCCACCCTCGGCCTCGGTCTGGTGCTGGGACCAGAAGCGCCGCTCATCGCCTTGGGGGGCGGCCTGGCCATCCTGGCCGTGCGGCTGGTGAAAAAAGACGCCCCCGACCAGGCGCTGGCGGTGCTTACCGCGAGCGCGGCGTTCGCCGCGATCGCCACGATCTTCGGCTCGCCCGTCATTGGCGCGATCATCCTGATCGAGGCCGCCGGGATCGGCGGGTCGATGCTGCCAGTGATCTTGCTGCCGGGCCTGATGTCGGCTGGGATCGGCTCGGTCGTCTTCATCGGCATGGGCCACTGGACCGGGCTCAGCTCCAGCGCCTACTCGCTGGGTCCTCTCTCGCTGCCCCCGTTCTCCACGCTGACCGCCGCCGAGTTCGGCTGGGCCATCCTGCTTGCGTTCACCGCCGCCCTAGCCACCTTGGCGCTCGCTGACCTGGCCCGCTGGTCGGCGGATGTGGTCGCCCGGCGGCCGTGGCTGCTGCTGCCGGCTGCCGCCCTGGTCGTCGGCGGTCTGGCGATCGGATTCGCCCAGATCACCCACCAGCCAGCGGACACCGTGCTGTTCTCCGGCCAGGACTCCTTTAGTTCCCTGATCAAGCAGGGCTCCGCCCTGTCCCTGTCCACGCTGGCGTTCCTGCTCCTGTTCAAGGGCCTGGCCTGGAGCATCTCGCTGGGTAACTTCCGGGGCGGCCCGACTTTCCCGGCCTTGTTCATCGGCGCGGCCGGGGGCCTGCTCGCTGCGCATCTGCCCGGGTTCTCCGAGACCCCCGCCGTGGCGGTGCTGATGGCGGCCGCGGCCGTGTCCATCCTCGAACTCCCGCTGTCAGCGATCATCATCACCTTGCTGCTGACCTCCAAAGCCGGAATCGCCACCGGCCCACTGATCATCGTCGCCGTCGTGGTTGCCTATCTCACCATCCAGACACTGTCCAGGACAGGCGCCCCTGCCGCGCCCATGCCGTCCGCCGCCGCCCCCCAACCCGCAGCACCCTCGCCCATCACCGCAACGGCAAACCCAGGCGACGGTCAGACGTGACCACCGAGCATCATGACAGACCTGCGCTGAGCGCAGGACCCGTTAGTCGGCCGCGCCGACAACCTCACTGGCACCAGAGCAGACGCCATGCCGTTTCTGGACGACCTTCATGATCT
>JBAPYC010000420.1:0-27860 GCA_049284535.1 Streptosporangiaceae bacterium | reverse complement strand
CCGGATGCCGGTCGAGGACGTTACCGTCGAGTGGCCTGAGCAGTTGTCCCCGTTCGTCACGGTGGCCAAGGTCCGCATCCCGCAGCAGGACATTTCGGGCGACGACAACCTCGAGAAGATGGACGCGCTGTCATTCACGCCGTGGCGGGTAACGGCGGAACACACCCCTCTCGGCAATATCATGCGGGCCAGGAAAGAGGTCTACCGCCACGCGTCCGTCCTCCGCCACACGCTCAACCATCAGCCACGCAAGGAGCCCAGCAGCGCCGACGAGGTGCTGCCCAGCCCCGACTGAAGCACCGGGTATGACCTGCCGGCGTAGCGAGAAAGAGAAATCATGGCGGATCTGATCGCGATCGGTTATACCGCCGAGGTAGCAGCCGACGAGGCGCGGCGGCTCGCCCAGGACCTGGTCATCCAGCCTGACGCATCGCAGTAATCGCGAGGGAACAAGTAGGCAATTACCACACGCATACCAGCCATCACCTGGTCGGCTGGGGAGCGACCTGGGGCACGTTCTGGAGCCTGCTCATCTTGCTTCCGGTCTTCGGGATGGCCATCGGAACAGGGATGGGCGCACTCATGGAAGATAACCAAGTCCGGCGTGGACAAGGAGTTCCAGGACCAGTCCCCAGCATGCTGCCGCCACGAACTTCGGCACTGTTCCTCATGGTGGAGAAGGTCACCCCGGATAAGGCCGCCGAGACGATGAGCAAATACGGCGGCACCCTGCTCAACACCTCGCTGTCCAACAAGGCGAGCAGGAACTCCAGGAAACCTGCACGGCGGACGCGCAAGCTAAGCACACTGCCGCCCTGAGGACTGGTCCGTCCGGGGCTGGGCATACCGCAAGTCATGACGCTGGCGTTCTCGGCCCGCTGGCCGGGGGTGATTGCCGGCCTTACCCCGATTGGGTAATCCTGCCCCCATCTGGCCGGGGTTACGCTCGTAGCGGCCGATAGCCGGGTCGGCGGCCCTCAAGGCGTCTCGATCCACCGGATTCCGGTCCGCCCAGCGCACGACTGCCCGTGAAAGGTGTAGTGGCGATCAAAGGAAATGCACCCGAGCCGCCGATGGAGTCGCCTTCCGTCAATGATGTTTCCAGCCAGCCCGATTTGCCCGGCGCCGGGACCGACGGCGGGTCGCCCGTGCGGCGGCGCATTACGCGGGCACAGGTCAAGCGGTTTATCCAAGCTGTCAGGGACAGTGACCAGGCAGTCGTGGATGACATGGTGCTGCGGCTGAGCCGTTCCCGGCGGTGGCTTGCTCCTCTCGCCCTCGCCGTTGGCGCCTTCGCGATGCTCTTCGAGGGGGTAAAGCTGCTGTTTACCAACTGGCGGCTCACCCTGGTCCAGGTGCTGCCCGCGATGTGGATCTGGGCCGCTATGTACGACCTTAAGGCCCATGTGCTGCACGGCAAGTCGTTCCACACGCTTACTGGGCCGGCGGTGATCCCGATCGTGCTCGGCATTGCCGCCATAACCGCGGCGAGTTTCTACCTGAACGCCGTGTTCGCGTATGCGATTGTCCAACCGGGCCGCCCGGCGATCAGACCCGCGTTTGCCGAGGCCCGGTCTCACCTGGCTATCGTCTTGGGATCGGGCGCGCTGGTTGGCGTCCTGCTAGGTCTGTCCACGATGGTCGTTGTCCGCTGGGGGGAGTTCTGGTTCGGGCTCACCCTAAGCGCCGTCGTCGGCGTGATGATGGTCTGCTATGTCGCCGTGCCGGCCCGGCTCATCGGCATGAAGACCACCCACTCAAGGCGCGACAAGTTGGCTGCCAGCGCGGTGGGCGGGGCAATCGGAGCGGTAGTGTGCACTCCTCCTTACGTCCTGGGCCGCGTCGGGCTGCTGATGCTCGGGTCGAACACGCTGCTCATCCTTGGCATCATTGTGTTCGCTGCCGGGCTGACGTTGCAGGCGGCCGCCACCGGCGCGGTCAAAACGATCAAGATGAGCGCCAAGCTCATCTCCGGACGCAACCTGGTCCCCGGTCAAACGCCGTCTGAAGACGCTCCCCGTCGATCCACATAAACCCTAGCTTGTCCGGGCGTGCCTACGCGCGGCGGGCGACTGCGAGCTGCCATGCCGCGGCTGGCCGGCGGACGCGAGCTCGGCGAGCTTGCGGCGGATCCTCCTGACCTAAGGTGTCCCGGTTCATCCCAGCACCTGGCCCGATCGTGGCCTGGGACTTCCCGCCGCGCCCAACTCTCTAATCATCTGCGTCGGCTCCCAGCATCAGCTTGGACAGCCCCTTCGGCCCCGTCCTTCCCCGCCACCATCCCCGCGATGGCCGTCGCGCTTACCCTGTACAAGGCCGGGGTTCCCCTGAGCTGGTCACCCTTTTTGAGGCTCCGCGTTATGCCGGGCTTCGGCGCTCGCCTGCCCATGTGCGAAGTACCAATCCAGGGGGTTGCCGCCCTCCCGCGCTAGGCGTGCCACCGCCACCACTACGATCGCGGCCACGATTACGACCCGCAGGGTGCGTTCATCCCTGGCCAGGCTCGCCGCAGAAGCCAGCATGACCAGCCGGATCGCGTTTTTCCTTCCGCTCGCCTGCGATCGCAGGCCGTTGGCAGTTTGAGTTACCGACACGTTCATATCGCCTTCTTAGCGCTTGGGCCGTCTTAGGTGACGATCAGGTAGAGGCTGTTTGCGATGAGCCAGAAACCCAGAATGAGGCTTCCCAGGATGATGACCTGATCGGTGTGGGTCTCCATCCAAGTCCTGAGGGCGCCGTGTTCGGCTTGGAGGGTTATTGCCAGTAGCAAGCACCGTGACCGTGACCGCGATGGCCGGGGACACCAGCCACCCGAACGTCCACGCCGCGCCTTTTCGCACGCCACGCTTTGAGGGCACAACCATGAAGGCCGACAGCGGCAGCGGGTCAAGTGCTATCGCCAGGCCGATCAGAATAAGGTTCAGCACCACGGCTGTCCCCTCTCACCTGGCACAAGACTCCTTGTCCCCTAGCTTGTCCGGGAGCTCTCCGGGTTTCATCATCCTGACCCGGTAGGTTTCTGCGGGTCTCGTCCGAGTCTCTTCGCGGTCACTCACAGACGGTCCGCCTGGCGTGCCAGGCATATGAAGGCGCGGACGGCGCAGATCCTAAGCTGACAGTGTGAGATTGCCCGCTCTAGGCGGTGAACTCCTAGCCGAACTTGTCCCGAGCCAGCCAGCGGATGTCCAGCTTGGCCAACACCGCAGGAAGGAGCCGATGCACTTCGGGCCCTTGCCGCTAGCCGCCCCACGCCTAGCGCCCGCTAGACGATGCCATATCCGAGTACCTCGTGGAGCTTGGCGGCGGTAACTGCTGGTCCTGGATGCCCGCGCTCATCGGGGTAGAGGCGTACGAGAGAGGGCTGGCTGACGGCAAGGGTGGCTGGACGGATTGTCACTGGCATCGGCCAAGATCGCCGGTGAGCTGCCATCCCTAACTGCCTGATGTCATCTTCTGTCTTTACGGCCGGCCGCCTTACCCTGATATCGGCCCAGATCGCGAGCAGCGAGGCCAGCCGACTATCGAGGAGTGCGGCGCCAGGCCAGGGCAGTCGGCCACGGGCAGGATTTTGAACTATCGCGGCCGTCGTCGTGTTGCAGGCCCCGCTAGACGTCGGCCAGGTTTTCGCGGCTGCCGTAGGCGCATAGCCCGTACAGCGCGACCACGTCGATGGCGATGATGGTCAGCGCCCAGAACGGGTAGGCCGGGATGAAGAACATCATGTCGATGGCGCTGAGCCCGACGACGGCCACCGCGAACCAGCGGGCGAGCTGGTTTCCCGCTAGCACCCCAGCCCCGGCGGCCAACTGCAGGACGGCGATGATGAGGGTAATCCAGCCCCAGGCGCGCAGATCGCCGAACACGTAGTGCGCGCTGGCGACGAAGACGTGCGAGTTGGCGATCGCGGCGATGCCGTAGATCATGTTGAAGAAGCCGTCGACCAACAGCAGGATGGCTGCGAACAAAATCAGCCCGTAGCCACGGCCTTCCGCCTGGCGGCTCGCGCCTCTGCCCGACCCGATTGTTGCGGATGTCATGTAAAACCTCCTACGCCGGAAGTGCTCGGCCTCTGCCGCTTGCACATAACCTCGCTCCGTCCGCTCGTGGCTACATCACCCGTGGTGGGTAACTGGGCCGGAGAGAGCGGCGACGGCGTGCGGAGTGACCGGTCAGCGTCCCTTCGGGACGGTGAGTTCACTGCCCTGCCGCAGCCGCGTGTCGGAATGTTCCCGGTTGCCTGGTTGGCAGTGTCGGGCCGTCCTGGCGGATCTGCTGGCACGAGCATGGCAAGTGGTGCCGACATTCACGGAGGGTTGAGCGACTGCCCGCCTTGGATCCTGTCGTAGGTTACGCCGGTGCTGCAGCCCAGCCGCCTAGCGGCCGCGTCCGACTGCGCCGCGTCGTAGGTCTCGCTCAGCCGCGCGTACATGCCTGTCCTGAGCTGGGCCTCCGCCCAGTCTGCCTGCATGTCGTCCGGACCGTGTCCATCATGCCAATCCTTAGCCTCCCTGCGCTGCCGGCCTGGTCATAGGCGGTGGCGATGGCATAGCCGGCCAGGGCAACCACGACCGCGGCGCCCGCTGCAGCCGCGGTGGAGCGGCTGCTGCCGCCGTACGTCAAACCGCGGCCCGGCGACGCAGCCCGGCCAGCGGAGTACCTCACCCCGGCGATCGAGGATCGGAGGGTGGAAGTCCCTACCCTGCTCGCCGACCGCGGAAGGACTTCGACCTCATCGCCAGCGTTACCAGCCAGGCCGCCGAGTGGCTCAGTGCCCCGGCACCCGGCTAGGTACGGCTCCTAGGCCAGGTCGAGGAGGGCCAGTTCGGCCTGGGTCAGGGTCAGGTTGGCGGCCTGGGCGGAGTCGATGATGGACTCCGGGCGGCTGGCACCGGGGATCGGGATGATCACCGGGGCCTTGGCCAGCATCCAGGCCAGCGCTACCTGCTGGGGTGAGACCCGGTGCGCGTCCGCGACCTGCTTGAACTCCTCGTAAGAGGTGCCGAGCTGCCCGGCCCGGCCGATGCCGCCGAGCGGGCTCCAGGGCAGGAAGGTGATGCCGAGCTCGGCGCAGTGCAGCAGCTCATCCTCGCTGGACCGGAACGCGGGCGAGAACTGGTTCTGCACGCTGGCCAGGTTCTCCTCGCCCAGGACCTTGCGGGCGATGTCGATCTGCTCGATGGTGGCGTTGGAGATGCCGGCCAGGCGGATCTTGCCCTCGTCGAGCAGTTCCTTCAGTGCGCCAATCGACTCGGCGTAGGGGACCTTGGGGTCGGGGCGATGGAACTGGTAGAGGCCGATGACGTCCGCGCCCAGTGCCTTCAGCGAGGCCTCCACGGCCTGGCGCAGGTGCGCGGGCGACCCGTCGACCTGCCAGGAGCCATCGCCAGGCCGGACGTGACCACCCTTGGTCGCCACGAGCACCTCGCTTGTGTCCCCTGAGTAGCTAGCCAGGGCCTTGGCGATAAGCCGCTCGTTGTGGCCGGTCTCGCCGGCCAGCATGTGGTAGGCGTCCGCGGTGTCGATGAACGTGACGCCCGCATCCAAAGCCGCGTGGATCGTCCTGACCGAACGGTCCTCGTCCGGCCGTCCCTCGATCGACATGGGCATCCCGCCCAGGCCAATGGCGCTGACGGTGATGCCGCCGATCGTCCGGTTTCGCATGTCCCTCTTCCCTGTCGTGCGGTCATGGTGTGTCCTGCCCGGGAGCTTGCTCCCAGCAGGGTGCAACAGCGCGCCGGGCGGTATCTTCCGGCCTGGTGATAGCGGACAGCGCTAACGGCTATCGGCCGCAGCGATCACGCGCCGGGTGGGCGTGCCGGCTGAACGCGGGAAGAGCTCGGCAAGCAGCGCGCGGGCCGCGGCCGGGACCCGGCGGCTGGCCGGCACCGCCACGGAGATGACCCAGCGGAAGTCGTGATCGCGGACGTCGATGACGGCGAGGCCGGCACTCTGGCTGGCGGCCACCGAGGCCGGCAGGAAGGCCAGGCCGAGGCCGCCGCGGACCAGCTTGATGGCCACGCTGTACTCCGCGGCCTCGAACGGCACCTCACGTTCCAGGCCGGCCTCGGCGAAAACCCGGTCGGCCGATGCGCGGGTGCCCCAGCCGGGCGGGTAATCGATGAAGGGCTCAGCGGCCAGCTCGGCGATGGTGACCGGGGCGCGTGCCAGCGCGTGGCCGGACCGGCCGACCAGCACCAGCGGCTCCTCGGCGACCGGGCGCAGGATCAGCCCCGCGGGCGCCGCACCGGGCAGCGACACCACGGCCAGGTCAAGCCCGCCGTCCAGCACCGCCCGGGCTAGCCCGGCCGAGCCGCTGTCTGACTGCCGCAGCCTGACCGTCACCCCCGGGTGGGAGCGGTGGAAGCGCTCGAGCAGGCCGGGCAGGTCGAGCGGGCCAGTGGACAGCATCGTGCCCACCGTCAGCGTGCCGCGCAGCCCACCTTGCACCTCGCCGACCGCGTCCCGGGCGGCCTGCGCGGCGACAAGCGTGGCCGTGGCCTCAGGCAGCAGCGCCTGCCCGGCGTCGGTCAGCATGACCCGGTGCCGGTCCCGGTCGAACAGGGTCGTGCCCAGATCGCGTTCCAGGGCCTTAACGGCGCTGGAGACACCCGACTGGACCAGGTGCAGCCGGCTCGAGGCCCGGGTGAAGGAAAGTTCCTCGGCCACGGCAACGAACACCTCCAGCTGCCGCAGCTCCATGAATCGATTATCTCATATACAGATGCTGATGAGCAGGATCATTCGCGGACATAGATGACCACTCGGAGATCAGCGGGAGAGGAGCTTGCCAGCATTGGGCCGGCGATTGGCCCGCCGGGGCGTCAGGGGTTACGCGACGGTGCGGCCGAGTCCGTTCGGTCAAAAAATGAATTGATGACCTGGTTGAATTCGTCCGGCTTTTCCGCGAAGCACAGGTGTGAGGCGTCCTCGATGATGTGCAGCTGCGACCCGCGGATGCGCGAGTGCATTTCCTTCAGGTGGCCCGGCGTGCACTCGTCATACCGGCCGCCGATCAGCAGGGACGGGACGCCGATCTCGGGCAGGCGGTCCATGATGTCCCAGGTCTTCAGCGTGCCGGTGACGGTGAACTCGCTCGGGCCGTTCATCGCGTTGTAGACGTCGTAGCCGGCTTCGGCAAAGGAGCGCTCGAATCCAGCCGGCCACGGGTTCATCCGGCAGACGTGCTTGCGGTAAAAACCGAGAATGGCGGCCTGGTACTCGGGACAGGCGGTGAAACCGGACGCCTCGTGCTCGCGGATAGCGTGGCGCACCTCGGCGGGTTCTTCGGCCAGCAGCTGCTCGCAGTCGGCGGCCCAGCGGATCATGCTGGCCGGGCTGCCGCACAGGGTCAGGCTGACCAGCTCTGGCTGGCGGTCCAGGACATACTGCATGGCCAGCATGCCGCCCCAGGAGCTGCCGAACAGGTGCAGCCGGCCGCCCAGGCCGATGGAGGCCCGGACCGAGGCCAGCTCCTCGACGAACCGGCCGACGGTCCACAGGCCAACCTCGCCGGGGCGGTCGGATCGGCCGCAGCCCAGCTGGTCGTAGAAGATGACCCGGCGGCGGTCGGCCAGCGACTCGAGCGCTTCCAGGTAGTAGTGGGTGAAGCCGGGACCGCCGTGCAGGCAGAGCAGCGGCGTGGCGCCGGTGTGCTCTGGGCCGACCGCGCGATACCAGACCTTGCCGTCGGGGAGATGCAGGTAGCCCTCTTCGGTGCTCACGCCGCTCCTTCGCTGGTGGCGGGCTCAGCCGTGGGCAGCGCGTCCTCGGAGAAGACCCTCTTCGTCTCCGGCAGGCGCTCGGGGGTGCCGCGTACAGGTAGCCCGAGCCATGGCGCCCTCCTTTGCCGGTACTTCTGGTGATAAACCAAGCCATTGTGATTCGCAAGGGCGGCTTACCCAGGCGGATGCGGGCCAGCGCTCAGGCGGCGGTCAGGTCTGGCGCGTACCGTGGTGCTATGTCTCTCTTCCAGCGGGCACACGACATCGTGCAGGCCAAGGCCAACAAGGCGCTCGACGCCGCGGAAAAGCCCGACGAGATGCTCGACCTGTCGTACGAGCAGATGCTCGACCAGATCACCAAGGTCCGCCAGGCGCTGGTCACCATCGCCGCCTCACGCAAGCAGATCGAGCTGCAGGAGCAGCAGCTGCAGCACACGGTGGACCACCTCCAGGACCAGGCCAGGCAGGCGCTGGCGCTCGGCAAGGAGGACCTGGCCCGGGAGGCGCTGGCGCGCAAGGCCACCGCGCAGGCCCAGATCGACCCAATGGAGGCGCAGCACCAGCAGCTGACCGAGCAGGAGGACAAGCTCAGCCAGACGCTGCAGGCGCTGCAGCAGCGGGTCAACACCTTCCGGACCCAGAAGGAAGTGCTGAAGGCCCAGTACACGGCGGCCAGCGCGGCGACTGCGGTGAACGAGGACGCGGCCGGGATCTCGAGCACGCTGGGTGATTCGGGCGCCGCGCTGCAGCGGGCTCAGGACAAGATCTCCACCATGCAGGCCCGGGCGGGCGCGCTGGACGAGCTGCTGCAGTCCGGGGTACTGGAGGACGTCGGCGGCGACACCGACGACATCCAGAAGGAACTGGACGAAGCGGGGGCCTCCTCCGACGTGGACCGGGAGCTCGCGGCGCTGAAGGCCCAGATCGGCCCGGGCAGCGCGCCGCCGGAGATCACCTCGGGGAGCTGACGGCCGTCCGGCCCGCGCCGTTCCAGGCTGATCCGCGATAAACGAATCGGTAAATTCGCGATATTTAACACGTACCGGCAATCCGATTTATGCCGGCCGCCGGCACATTGCAGCCCGGCGCAGCGATCAGGCTATTGTCCGATTTGGTTGATTTGCACAAATTGGCGAAGTATGGGCGCCTGGTCCTCGCCCAGCCGTCAGCACCAGGTCAGACATGCACGGATCCGCGTGTCGCGATGTCGTTTTATGAGTGATACGACCGGGCCGCAGGGCGATTGGGGAGCGCGGATTGCGGAGCAAAGTTACTAAAGGTTGCTTACGGATCTTTTTTTGTCCACATCGGTGGGTTACTCTCGCCGGGAGTCGACTCGTCACAAACCCCCGCTAGCCCGACAGAAACCAACATGTATGGAACGAGCATGATCTGCTCCTGGCCGGGCGATGCAACGACCGACAGGGAGTCTGAATGGTACGACGATGGGGCATCCTCCTGGCCATGCTGGCCCTCACCGTGGGCACAGCCCTCACCGCGACCAGCGCTTCGGCCTCGACGGTGAGCGCGGGCAGCTTCAGACCGGGCGGGCCGATTCACCTGGTGACCACCAAGCAGGCCGCGCTGGCCGGCGGGATCAAGCACGAGGCCGAGAGCACCAACTGGTCCGGATACGCCGCCACCACCGGCACCTACACGAGCGTGTCCGCCAGCTGGACCGAACCGACCGGCACCTGCACGAGCGGCGACAAGTACTCCTCCTTCTGGGTCGGCCTCGACGGCTACAGCAGCAGCTCGGTGGAACAGACAGGCACCGACGTCGACTGCGCTGGCAGGACGGCCGAGTACTACGCCTGGTATGAGATGTACCCGAACCCCTCCGAGGACTACTCCAACACCGTCAAGCCCGGGGACCACTTCAACGCCTCGGTGACCTACACGGGAAGCAACAAGTTCAGCCTCTACATCGCCGACACGACCCGTGGCTGGAGCCACACGACCGTCGGGACCCTGGCCGGAGCGGCCCGTTCCTCCGCCGAGGTCATCGTGGAGGCGCCGTGCTGCACCAACAGCGGCGGCATCCTTCCGCTGGCCGACTTCGGCACGGTGAACATCACCAGCTCCGAAGCCAACGGATCCGCCCTCGGCAACGCCGGCGGCGTGACCGAGATCATCATGATCGACAACTCCGGCCGCGACAAGGACACGGTCTCCTCGCTCAGCGGCGGGGAGAACTTCACCGCGACGTGGCTGCGCAGTAATTAATCCCGCAATCAGTTCCGCCGGTAAGCCGCCCCTTATCAGGCACCCTTGCGCCTGCCCGGCCCCGCTACCCTGGGGCCGGGCAGGCGCCGCTTTAGCTGGCCGGGGGCGCGAACCAGGGACTGTCCGGCGGCAGGAGATAGCGGTCAGCGAGATGGTTGAGCACCCGCCGGGCCTGCCGGAACCGGCCGGCCACATCGCCGACCAGGGCGAGCCGCGCCGTCTGGACCGGCGCCAGCTCGAACGCCGCCCGGTACCAGCGGGCGCCGAGATGCTCTAGCAGGTCGATGGCGGGCGCGCCGGACAGCCGCTCACGCTCGGGACCGGGCAGCTGGGCGGCGCGAAGCAGCCGGACCGCGTCGAACGGCCCGAACGCCCGGGTCGTCACGTAACTGGGGAACACCCCGGTCAGGAACAGCGCCGCGTCCCCCAGCCTTCGGTACACGCCGGGCTGCTCGGCGGCCGGCACGGCGTCCAGCAAGCCGGCCAGCCGGACCGGGTCGAGCTCGCTGTACCGCCGGGTCCGGACCCGGCCGCCGGTACGGACCTGATAGCGGCCGCTGGACACGCGGGTGAACGAGGCCAGGAGCTCGGTCAGGAACAGCCGCCGGGCCGGCTCGGCCAGGAATTCCCGCAGCGCGGGCGCGTCGAACAGCGGCACCCGCTGGCGCAGGCCCGTCGGCTCCAGGACGTAGTCCATCGAGGCCAGTTCGGCCGCGGCCCGCTGCACAAACACCGCGAACACCAGGAACGGCGAGGCCGGCACCGCCCATCCGGACCCGGCTGGGTCCGGGCCGGTCACGGCGGCGAACAGGCTGGGATGTTCCAGCAGCCGCAGCAGCGCGTCCGGATCGCCGCGCAGCCGGGAGCCGTCCGCCTGCCCCTCGGCGCCGGGAAGCGAGGCCAGCAGCCGCAGATCGGCGTCGGTCAGATGGCTCGCGTATTCGCGGCCGGCCAGCGAGGAGTCCACACCACCACGTTAAGCCGTGCTCACCATCTAGGCTCGGGCGGTATGAGCGGCCGCCGCGACCTCTAGGACGCCGTATCGGGGAGCGCCGTATCGGGGAGCGCAGGCCCGGGGAGCGCCGTCTCGGGGAAGAGGGCGATGGACGCGGTGAAGGTGTGCAGGAAGTTCTGCGCGCCCACCGGTCCGAGTTCCCCGGCACAGAAGAAGCCCGCAACCGGGATCTGGCCCAGCATCTCGGCCAGCAGGCCGGCGTCGTGGTCCGGCTCGGCGAACATCCGCGAGCCGCGGCCGTTGCAGGTGAACAGCAGGGCCCCAGCCGCGGGGCGGCCGCCCAGGGCGACGCGGCCCCGCTCCAGCGTGTGCCGCAGGTCCTCGTCGGCCGAGGTGGCGTCGCGCACGTGGAACTGCACGGTCTGGCCCACCTGGACCTCGTCGCCCACGGCGATGGCCCCCGAGGCGGGGTCGGCGCCGAGGATGCCGCGGATCAGGAAGTCTCCCTGGCGCGGTTCGGCTTGGTACTCATCGATCACCACGCCCAGTTGCACGCCTTGGGCCAGCAGCGCCTGCTCCCGGGCGGACAGCGAGGACGCCATCTCCTGCAGGCGCGTCAGCGGCGGGCGCCCGCCCACCTGGAGGATCAGGCTCTGCTGCGCATCGGTGATGGTGTAAGGATCACCGATCGGGCGGCAGCCCTGCGCGACCAGCGGCTGGATGCCGGCTCCCGGCAGGTGGACGCCGACGGCACCCTGGGAGAGCACCCGGCCGTCCAGGAACAGCCGGGTCTGCCGTGCCGCCACCCCGCCGCTGGCCAGGCCGCCCATGACCACGGCCCCGGGAACGTTCTCGTTCAGGTGGGCCAGCAGCACGTCGGCCGGGAAGGTGAACGGGTCGGTGATCATCAGGTGGGCTCCGGGGCCGAACCGGTAGCCGCCGAAGGCACCGCCGCTGGACGTGCGGACGAACTCCATGGCGAAGGTCTCGACCGGGCCGAGATCGGCCGCGAGCCACAGCGACACGGCGGGCTCGGACTCGATCTCGCGGGCACCGCCGGCCACCGCCTCGGCCACGCAGCCGATGAGCGGCGCCCCGCCCGTCTGCTCAGAAACCACGGTGGCCAGGGTCTGCGCCGAGCTCAGGAAGTGCGCCGAAGCGAACAGGACGGCCAGGCCGGGCGGCTGGTCGCCGAGCGCCGTCCGGGCTTCGGTCACGGCCCGGTAAGCCGCTTCGCGGGCGTCCGGGGCCAGCACGAGGGCTCCTCCCGCCTTCATAAACCCAGGCTACCCGGGGAGGGGGCGCCCGGCGGCGTCGTAATCCTGCCGGGCCTCCTCGACCTGCGGCAGGTACGCGTGAGCCCACTGGGCGAGCGAGGCGAACAGCGGTCCCAGGCTGCGGCCCAGCTCGGTGATCTGGTACTCCACCCGCGGCGGGATCTCGGGATAGTAGCTGCGCACGACCAGGCCGTCGCGCTCGAGCTGGCGGAGCCGCTGGGTCAGGACCTTGGGCGTGATGGCCGGGATGAGCCGCTGCAGTCCGGTGAATCGCTGCGGTCCGTACTCGTGCAGGGCCCACATGACCGGAGTGGTCCAGCGGCTGAAGACCAGCTCGACCACCGGGCTGATCGGGCAGGCGGTCACGGGCTCCGGCACCGGGATACCCCCAGGATAGTCACTATCGCTTAGGTACCTACTATACCGGCGACACTACGTTCGTCCCATGATTGTCATCACGGGACCCACCGGTAATGTCGGCCGGCCGCTGGTCACGACGCTGGCCGGCGCGGGCGAGGAGATCGTGGCGGGAGATCACCGCGCCGTTCGGCGACGTGGGCCTGCCCCTGGTCGACCCGGGTGATATCGCCGCGGTCGCGGCCGCGGTGCTGCGCGAGCGCGGGCATGGCGGCCAGGTCTACGAGCTCACCGGACCCGCGCCGGTCAGCCCGCGCGAGCAGGCCGCGGCCATCGGGCAGGCGCTGGGCGAGCCCGTGCGGTTCACCGAGCAGGACCCGGCCCGGACCCGGGCGGAGCTGACGCGGTTCATGCCCGCGGCGGTGGCCGACGGGACCCTGGCTATCGGCGGCACGCCCACCGCCGCCGAGCAGCGGGTCAGCTCTGATGTCCGGCAGATACTGGGCCGGCCGGGCGCTACGTTCGCCGGCTGGGCGAGGCGGAACGCGGGGGCATTCCGCTAACGGCGCAGCCAGGCGGCGCTGTCCGGCGGCAGCTGGCCGCCGGGCAGCGGCCCGCTGGCGAGCAGGATCTGCGTGTGCGCGGGCAGGCTGATCGGAGCGGCGGACAGGTTGGCCACACAGAGCACACCGCCGCGGTCGAAGGCGAGCACGCCGTCCGGGGCCGGCTGCCAGGTCATCGGGCCGTCGCCCAGAGCGGGTTCGGCCCGGCGGATATGCAGGGCCCGGCGGTAGAGCTCGAGCATCGAGTCCGGCGCTCCGGTTTCGGCCTCGACCGTCAGCGCGCGCCACCCGGCCGGCTGAGGCAGCCACGGCGGCTTGGCCGCGTCCGGCGGCGAGAAGCCGAACGGCGGCTCGTTACCCGACCACGGCAGCGGGACGCGACTGCCGTCCCGGCCGGGATCCTGGCCGCCGGTCCGGTGCCAGATGGGGTCCTGGCGGCGTCCGGCCGGGATGTCCTCGACCTCCCACAGGCCAAGCTCCTCGCCCTGGTAAACGTAGACGGCGCCGGGCAGTGCCATGGTGAGCAGCGCCGCGGCCCGGGCCCGGCGGGTGCCCAGGGCCAGGTCGACAGGCTGGCTGTGGTCGCGCCGGTCCAGGGCGAACGAGGTGTCGGCCCGCCCGTAGCGGGACACCTGCCGGTCCACGTCGTGGTTGGACAGCACCCAGGTGGCCGGGGCGCGCGCCGGGGCGTGCAGTTCCAGCGTGGCGTCGATCACCGCGCGCAGCTCGGCGGCGTCCCAGGGACAGCACAGGTAGGGGAAGTTGAACACGGCGTGCAGCTCGTTCAGGTAGCTGGCCAGCCGGGCGGCGTCGGGCAGCCAGATCTCGCCGATCAGCACCCGGCTGGGGTACTCATCGGCGACGGCGCGCCAGGCCCGGTAGATGTCGTGCACGTCGTCGCGGTCGGCGTACGGTGACGGATCCGCCGGGCCGAAGTCAGGCAGCGCGGGGTCCTTGGTCAGCAGGGCGGCCGAGTCGATCCGGATGCCGTCCGCGCCCCGGTCGAACCAGAACCGCAGGATGTCCTCGAACTCCGCGCGGACCTCAGGGCTGGCCCAGTTGAAGTCGGGCTGCTCGGGCGCGAACAGATGCAGATACCACTCGCCCGGGTTGCCGTCCGGAGCAGTGGTCCGGGTCCAGGCGGAGCCGCCGAAGATCGACTGCCAGTCATTCGGCGGCTGGCCGCCGCCGGGACCGCGGCCGGGCCGGAACCAGAACCGGGCCCGCTCGGGCGACCCGGGCGCGGCAGCCAGCGCGGCCTGGAACCACGGGTGCTGGTCCGAGCAGTGGTTCGGGACGATGTCGATGATCGTCTTGATCCCGTGCCGGTGCCCGGCGGCAATCAGCGCGTCGGCGTCGGCCAGCGTGCCGAAGGCCGGGTCGATGGACCGGTAGTCGGCCACGTCGTAGCCGGCGTCGGAGCGCGGGGAGGGATACCACGGGGTGAACCATATCGCGTCGATGCCGAGGTCGGCCAAGTGCGGCAGCCGGGCGCGGACGCCGGCCAGGTCGCCGATCCCGTCGCCGTCGGCGTCGGCGAAGCTCTGCACGTACAGCTCGTAGATGGCGGCGCCGCGCCACCAGTCCGCGCGGTCGGAGTGGGTCATGAGTTCCTTATCGGTCGTCAGCCCTTGAGGCTGCCTGCGGTCAGGCCGGACAAGATGTTGCGCTGGAAGATCAGGAAGAAGATGAGCGTGGGCACCGCGGCCATGGCGGAGGCGGCCAGCACCAGGTTCTGCGGGGTCGTGCTCGACGCCTCGAAGATGCCGACGTTGAGCGTTTCCCGGCTGGGGTTGTAGCCGTATTCCACCAGCAGCGGCCACAGGAAATCCTTCCACACCGCGACCAGGGCGAAGATCGACACCACGCCGAGGATCGGGCGGGAGATGGGCAGCACGACCGAGCGCAGGGTGCGCAGCGGGGAGGCGCCGTCGATGGCCGCCGCGGCCAGCAGGTCGCCGGGAATCGAGTCGAAGAACCGCTTGAGCAGGAAGATGTTAAAGGCGTTGGCCACCGCGGGCAGCCAGATCGCCTCCGGCGACCCGATCAGGTTGACGTGCAGCAGGGGCAGGTTGGAGATGGTCACGTACTGCGGGACGACCAGCACGGTGGCCGGGATCATCAAGGTGGCCAGCATCAGCGCGAAGATGATCTTGCCGCCGGCCGGCCGCAGCCGGGACAGCGCGTAGGCGGCGGACACGTCGAAGATCAGCTGCAAGGCCAGCGCACCGAAGGCGTAGTAGAGCGTGTTGAACAGCAGCCGCCCCAGGCCGACCCGGCTCCAGGCCGAGGAGTAGGTGCCGGGATGCACGTGGGCCGGGACGATGGTCGGCGGCACCTGGACCGCCTCGGTGGTCGACTTGAGCCCGTCGGTGAACAGGAAATACAGCGGGCCGATGAAGACCAGCGTGAAGACCACGATGACCAGGGTCAGCACGATCCGGTACGCCAGGCGGCCGCCGGCCCGGCTGAGCTGGGCGTCGGAGACCAGGGTCCGGGCGTGCGGGGCTTGCTGTCTCATCGTGCCTCCACCAGGTCACGGTCGCGGGCCAGCCACAGGTACGCACCGGAGAACACCGCCAGGACAGCCATGAGGACCACTCCCAGCGCCGAGGCGCTGTTGTAGTTGCTGGCCCCGCTCAGGGCGAACGCGTACTGGTAGATGAGGTTGACCACGGACAGGGTGTTGTCGTTGACCCCGGCTCCCCCGTTGGTCAGGATGAACGCCTCGACGAACATCTGCATGGTCGCGACGACCTGCAGCAGCAGCAGCGTGGACAAGATGAGCCGGGTCTGCGGGATGGTGATGTGCCGGATCTTCCGGAACAGGCCGGCGCCGTCCAGCTCGGCCGCCTCGTACAGCTCGCCCGGGATGTTCTGCAGCGCGGCCAGGTAGATCAGTGTGGCGCCGCCCATGTTCATCCAGGTGGCCGCGATGACCACGGAGATCATGGCCATGCTGGGGATGCCGGTTCCGCTGGACTGGACCCACTGCGAGGTCGGCAGGTGCACGGTATGCAGGATGTCGTTGAACAGCCCGTAAGTCGGGTCGTAGAAATAGGCGAACAGCAGCAGGGCCGAGGTCGGCGGCAGCATCACCGGCAGGTAGACCAGGCACCGCAGGTAGCCCCGGGCGTGCCGCAGCTCGTTCAGCAAGACGGCCACGAAGAACGGCACCGCGTAGCCGACGATCAGGGCCAGCACGGTGAACTCCACCGTGTTCTTCCACGCCGTCCAGAAGGTCGGATCACCGAAAATGCGCCGGTAGTTGGCGAAGCCCGCCCAGCTGGTGACGCCGAGCTGGGTCTTCTGGAAGCTCATGATGATCTCCCGGCAGATCGGATACCAGGAGAAGAACGCGAAGCAGAGCACGGCGCCGATCAGGAACCCGTGCGCGGACAGCTGGCGCCGGGCCTCTCGCGCGAGGCGTCCGGCGGACCTGGCGCGGACGGCCGCGCCGGGAGCGGGGCCGGGCTTGCGCACCGTGGCGACCAATGAGACCTCCCGGAGCTGGGTGTGGGCCGGCCGGCCCTCGGGGGGTGGTGCCCTCGGGTAGAGGGCCGGCCGGCCCGGTTTGGGGTGGGCTAGGCGCCGCTGTTGGCCAGGATCTGGTTGACCTGGCTGGTCGCGGTGGACAGCAGCTGGGAGATGTTCGCGTCCGGATTGGTCAGCACGCCCAGCATGACCGGGTCGAGGGTCTTGTAGACGGCCTGGGCGTCGACGGGCTCCCCCATGGCCAGCTCATGCGCGTTGGCGAAGGTGGAGTAGAAGGCCGGGTTGACGGTGGCGCTGGCGTCCATCAGCTTCTGCAGACTGGCCGCGGTGGAGCCGGTGAACAGCTGCGGCTCGGGGAAGCCGACCGGGAACCCGTCCTTCTTCTGCCGGGCGTAGTTGAACTGGCCGGTGCCCGGCGTCAGGTCCTCGAAGACGAGCCACTTGATGCCCGCCTCGATCTGAGCCGGGGTGTCATGCTTGGCGAACATGTAGTCGTTGCCGCCGGACAGCGAGCCCGCCGGCGTGCCGCTGGTACTGGGCAGCGGGCCCATGCCGTAGTCGTTGATGTTGCCGCCGTCCTGCGGGACGATCACGTTGTAGATGTCGTCGGGGGCGGCGATGTACATGCCGAGCTTGTTCGCGGCCATCTGCTTCTGCAAGGTGCCCCAGGCCAGCTGCTGAGTCGGGCTCATGCTGTGGTCGACGAAGCGCATGGTGTGCAGGGCCTGCAGCACGGCCTGGCCCTGCGCGGAGTTGAAGGACGCGGCGGTGCCGGCCGAGTTGATCATGTGGCCGCCCTCGGCGTCGATCTCGGAGGAGAAGTGCCAGCCTCCGTTGTTGCCCGCGCTGTAGTCGCCGTAGCCGTAGATGCCGTGCCCCAGCTTGGTGATGGCCTTGGCGTCCGCCTCGACCTGGGCCCAGGTCGTCGGTGGCTGGTCCGGATTGAGCCCGGCCTGCTTGAACAGCACCCGGTTGATGATCAGGCCCTGGGTGTAGTTGACGGTGGGCAGGCCGTACAGGGTCTTGCCCGCGGTCACCGCGGCCAGCGCGGTCGGCACGATGTCGCCCAGGTCGGGCACGGTCTTGGTGTTCACGTACGAGGTGATGTCGGCGGCCTGGCCGGCGTCCAGGACCTGGTTGCGGTCGGTGAAGTAGGTGTAGAAGAGGTTCGGCTCGTTACCCGCGTCGAGCATGGCCGTGAACGAGGCCGGAACCTCACAGGGGTTCTCGTAGACGCTGTTGACGGTGATGTTGGGGTTCTGCTTCTCGAAGGTGGCGACGTCCTCGTTCCACTCCTTGTGCTGAGCGGGGGAACTCGCCGGGGGTGCGCAGTCGACGCTGATGGTCACGTGACCGCTGGCGGAGCTGGAGCTGGACGGGCTGCTGGAGCAGGCCGCGGCAGCCAGGCCGAGAGCCGCGATCACGGTGATCCCGGCCATCCTGCGACGGTGTGCGGCTCCGGTGCCTCGATCTCGTCGGTGAAGCCGTCTGATCATCGGCTCATCCCTTCCTGCGAAGAAAAGTATTGATTGCACAACATACGTATCGAGACAATAAGGCGCAATATATTGATAAAAACTTGCAAGGACACAACTTGATGACGAACGGGCAGCGACCTGGTCTTTCGTCATTCTTGCCGTGAATACGGCATTAATTGCGACAGCATGCGGAAACCGGAATGGTGACTTACGGAATGAATGACAGACGAAGAGTGAGCCAAATCACGCAAGTTTTCGCAAGCAGCTGTCGTATATTTGCGACATGACACGCACGCCCACCCGGCGGCTGGCCGACGTGGCCCGGAAGGTCGGGGTCAGCGAGGCTACGGTGAGCCGGGTCCTGAACGGCAAGTCCGGGGTGTCGGACAGCACCCGGGAGGCCGTGCTGACCGCGCTGGACGTGCTCGGCTACGAGCGGCCGACCCAGCTGCGCGGTGACCGGGCCCGGCTGATCGGGCTGGTCCTGCCGGAACTGCAGAACCCAATCTTCCCGGCGCTGGCCGAGGTGGTCGGCGGCGCGCTGGCCCAGCGGGGCTTCACCCCAGTGCTGTGCACCCGCACGGCCGGCGGGCTGTCGGAAGCGGACTACGTGGGCATGCTGCTCGAGCAGCAGGTATCCGGGGTGGTGTTCTTTGGCGGCCACTTCGCCGAGCAGGCCGCCCCGCACGACCATTACCGGCTGCTGCGCAGCCGCGGCGTCCCGGCGGTGCTGTTCAACGCGGCCGTTGACAACCTGGACTTCCCGTGCATCTCAGCCGACGACATGACCGCCGTCGGGCAGGCCTACACCCACCTGGCCTCTCTCGGGCACCGGCGGATCGGGCTGGTCGTCGGACCGGAAGACCACATGCCGTCGCGCCGCAAGCTGGCCGCGTTCACCGGCCTGGCCCGGCGCGGTGGCACGGAACAGCCGGCGCCGGTCGAGCATGCGCTGTTCTCCCTGGAGGGCGGCCAGGCCGCTACCACCCGGCTGCTGCGGCACGGCGTCACTGGCGTTATCTGCGGCAGTGACGTGCTGGCCCTGGGCGCGATCCGGGCCGCGCGCCGGGCGGGCCTGTCCGTGCCCGGCGACGTGTCTGTGGTCGGGTACGACGACTCCGCCTTCATGAACTGCACCGACCCGCCGCTTACCACGGTCCGGCAGCCCATCGAGTCGATGGGCAAGGCGGCGGTGGCGCTGCTGGTGAGCCAGATCGAGAACATGGCCGTGTACCCGGAGGAGCTGCTCTTCGAGCCCGAGCTCGTTGTCCGCGGCTCGACCGGGCCCCCGGACACCCGCGGCGATCGTCACATCTAGGTTAAGCTGGGTGTTTTCCGGCTGACGGCGGCCGCTTAAGCTCCCTTACCCAGGCAATCCCCACTAGGGTTGGAAGCAGTAAGCGGATGGCCGGTGAGAGCGGCTATCCGGGGGCCTGACCGCAGCCGTGCTCTGTGGTATGTCTGATTCCTGCGAATGGGTGCACGCGGCACGCTGCACAGCTGTAGGTGGGGGTGAATAGTTGGCGGCGCTACAAGCCGGCGATCCCCAGCGCATAGGACCGTATGTGCTGCTCGGAAGGCTCGGCAGCGGCGGGATGGGCCGCGTCTACCTGGCCCGCTCCCCCGGCGGCCGCATGGTCGCAGTCAAGGTCATCCGGGCCAACCTGGCCGAGGACGCCGGATTCCGGGCCCGCTTCGCGCGTGAGGTCTCGGCCGCGCGCAAGGTCGGCGGCATGTTCACCGCGCAGGTGGTCGACGCCGACCTGGACGGGCCGATCCCCTGGCTGGTCACCGCGTACGTGCCAGGCACTCCGCTGTCCGACGCGGTCGAACGGCAGGGACCGCTGCCGGAAGCTTCGGTGCTCGCGCTGGCCGCGGGCCTGGCCGAGGGCCTCATCGCCATTCACGCGGCGGGCGTCATCCACCGCGACCTCAAGCCGTCCAACGTGCTGCTGGCCCCGGATGGCCCGCGGATCATCGACTTCGGCATCTCCTCAGCTGCCGAGGCGACCGCGCTGACCGGTACCGGCTTCATGATCGGCTCGCCGGGGTTCATGTCCCCCGAGCAAGCTGAAGGGCTCACCGTTGGCCCGTCCAGCGACATCTTCAGCCTGGCCGGCGTGCTGATCTTCGCCGCGCGGGGCGAGGGACCGTTCGGCACCGGGGACACGGCCGCGCTGCTGTACCGCGTGGTGCACGGCAAGCCGAACATGGATCACACTCCGGACAAGCTCCGGAACCTGATCAAGCGCAGCCTGTCCCGGGATCCCAAGAAGCGGCCATCGGCGGCGCAGTTCCTGTCCGACCTGTCCGCGGCCTACCCGTCGGCTGCCGACCTCACCGATTGGCTGCCGCCACGGCTGCTGGACCCGGCCATGCCGGGCGTCCCGTCCCACGCGGGCCTGCCGACGCCGGACCCGAGCCGGCACTCGTTCCCGCCAGGCTCAGGGTCCATCCCACCCGGCTCGGCATCCATCCCGCCGGGCTCAGCGTCCATCCCACCCGGCTCGGCATCTTTCCCGCCGGGCTCGGGAGCTTTCCCGCCGGGCTCGGGGTCCATCCCGCCGGGTCCGGGATCGATAGCTCCCGGGGGCACGGGCGGGCGAGCTGGCGCGGCCGAGCCGCAAGCGTTTCCGCCTGCGGCCGCCGCAGCCGGGGCGGCCGAGATCGGCGGGCACGCCGAGACGATCCTGAACCCGCCGCCCAGGACCTCGCACACCCCGCCGCCGCCGAGCACGGGATCACAGCCCCCGCCAGCTGGCACCCAGGAAGGCCAGCCCTACGGCGGCCAGCCCTCTGAAGGCCAGCCCTACGGCGGCCAGTCCTATGGGGGCGAGTCCTACGGGGGCGAGTCTTACGGGGAACAGGGGCAGCACGGTTCGGGCCAGTCGGGCTCAGGCCAGTCGGGCCCCGGTCAGTCCGGTCCCGGTCAGTCCGGCTCCGGCCAGTACGCCGCGGGCCAGTACGCCGCGGGCCAGAGCGGCGCCGACCTCTACCCGCCGCAGCAGGGATACCAGCAGGGCTACCCCGGGGCGCAGGGATACACCGGCCAGCAGGGCTGGGCCGGGCAGCAGCAGTATCCGGAGCCGCAGGGATACCTGGCCGGCCGTCCGGACCCAGTCGCCTCCGGCGGCTCAGGGGCGCAGGCCCCGCCGGGCGGGGCAGGGTCGCAGGGTAGCCCCTGGCGAGCTGGGCAGCAGCCTGGCGCGGGTGGGCCGGGCGGGCCGCAGATGCCCGGCGGCGACCAGTGGTACAAGCCCCCGCCAGCCTCCCAGCCCCGCAAGCGGCCCAGGTGGCTGCTCCCCGCGATCGCGGCCGCCGTCATCCTCGTCGTCGTGGTGGTCCTGGTCCTCACGCTCGGCTCGGGCTCCGGCAAGACACCGACGGCGCAGCAGAGCGCGACCACGGGCGCCTCGGCCAGCGCCACGCCGACCGTGGGCGATCTGCTCGTCAAGCAGTACCAGGTCGGCGACTGCCTGACCGGCTCGAACCTGAACCTGAACCTGCAGACCCCGTGGCCGAAGGTCAGCAAGGCGGTGCCCTGCAACCAGGCGCACCTGGCCGAGGTGTTTTACGCCAACCTGAACTTCTTCGCCAAGGGCGGGAACTTCCCGGGCGGTGCCACCATCACCGACGAGGCCCGGGCCGCCTGCGACAGCGCGTTCCAGTCCTACGTCGGGATCGCGTACTCCCAGTCGGAGTACGCCTGGGCCGACATCGTCCCGTCCACAACCAGCTGGCCTCAGGGCGACCGGGCGCTGCATTGCGTCGTCTACCACGCGACGGTGGGCCAGCCGGCGGGCGTGACGCTATACAAATCGGTCAAGGGCAGCCGGCAGTAGGAAGATCACGTGGCGGCTGGCGCCCAGCCCGTTCGGCCCTTTGGCTGGCGGCCCTTTCTAGCGGGGTGCCGGCGTCGGCGCGCGCAGGCGGCCGGCCGGGCTGAGGTCGGGGGCGTCGCGGATGCCGAAGATGTCGCGCAGGGCGGTCATCGCGGCCAGCTCGCCGCAGCGGCCGTGCACGCCCGGGATGGGCGGGGTGGCCGAGGAGCACAGGTAAACGCCGTGGACCGGGGTGCGGTACGGGTTCCACCGGGGCACCGGACGCAGCAGCGTCTGCCGGATGGTCTGCAGGCCCACGCCGATGTCGCCGCCCACGTAGTTCGGGTTCTGCGCCTCCTCGCCAGCCGCGGTGCGCACCGCGCGGGCCAGCACCAGGTCCCGGAAGCCCGGGGCGAACCGCTCGATCTGGGCCTCGATCCGCTCGGTCATGTCCACGTCGGATCCGGACGGCACGTGGCAGTAGGTCCACAGCGCCTGCTGCCCCGCCGGGGCGCGGCTCGTGTCGGCCACGCCGGCTTGCACGACCAGCACGTAGGGCTTCTCCGGGTGCTTTCCGGCGGCCACGTCGGCCTCGGCCGCCGCCACCTGCTCGAACGGGCCGCCGAGGTGCAGCGTGCCGGCCCGGCGGCAGTCCTGGTTGGTCCACGGCACCGGCCCGGACAGGGCGAAGTCGACCTTGCAGACCCCCGGACCGTAGCGGAACTTGCGCAGGCCCTCGCGGTACCGGCTGGGCAGCCGGTCCCCGGCCAGCAGCGACAGGGAGCGCGGCGAGACGTCCAGCAGGACGGCCGCGGCGGGCGGCAGCTCGCTGAGCGAGCTGACCCAGCGGCCGGTCTCGATGGTGCCCCCCGCCGCGAGCAGGGCGTCGGCCATGACGTCGGTGATCCGGGCGCTGCCGCCCGCCACCACCGGCCAGCCCACCCCGTGTGCCAGCGCGGCCAGCATCAGTCCGATGCCCGCGGTGGGAGCCTGGTCCAGCGGCATCATCGCGTGCGCCGCGGCCCCGGCCATGATGGCGCGGGCCTCCTGCCCGTGCCAGCGCCGGGCGACCAGGCTGGCGGGCAGAATCGCCCGGCGGCCGTACCCGGCAGCCGCGAACGGATGGGGCGGGATGCCGCGGATCGGCGCCAGGATGGCCGGCAGGATCTCGTCCAGGTGCTCGGCGAGCGGGCCCATCAGGCGCTGGTAGGCGCGGCCGTCGGCACCGAGGCGCGCCGCGGTGTCGGCGACCGAGCGGGTCACCACCGCGGCCCGGCCGCCGTCCAGGGGATGGGCGAACTCGACTTCGCCCCAGCGCAGCTCGACCCCGCGGGCAGCCAGGCCGAAACGCTGGAAGAACGGTGAGGCCACGGCGAGCGGGTGGCTGGCCGAGCAGACGTCGTGCCAGAAACCGGGGAGGGTGAGTTCCTCGGTCCGGCAGCCGCCACCGACTCCCGGCGCCCCCTCGATCACCTGCACCCGCAGGCCGGCCGCCGCCATCGTGATGGCGGCGGCCAGGCCATTGGGCCCGCTGCCGACTACTACCGCATCCAGTTCGCCCCGCATGGCTACTCTGCTACCCGTAGGCCCGGCTCTTCACGCCTGGGACCGGGTCGTGCGGCGCAGGCCGGAGACGGGGGCGGCGATGGTCTGCAGCACGCTGCGGATCATCGAGTTGTGCCAGATGTTCCGGGCGTGGCGCCACTGGCGGCTGGAGTCCACGCACGTGCTGCGGGTCTGCACCTGCGGGTCCGTGACGCCGAGCCGCTGGCCGAGCGCGATCAGCGTGGCGGCCCAGAACTTATCCTCCATGCGGTGGCCGGCCACGGTCATCGAGATCTCATACAGCGGGTCATTGGCCCGCATCAGCACCTGCGTCTGCACCATGGTCGTGTCGCCCTCGCGTTCGGCCGAGAAGGTGATCCAGCCGGCGAACATGTGCCCCTGCGGGGTCATCAGGGTGAACGACTCAGCGTCGGCGTACAGCACGAACACGCCGGTGGACAGCTTGACCCCGCCCCCGATGGACAGGTCGAGCAGAGCCACGTCACCCGGGTTGATGCCGGTGAGCGCCCCGGCGAACCGGTTGCCCTTCGGCCAGAACTCCGGGAAGTGCTGCCGCCAGGTGGCGATGGCGTCCTCCGGGCTGATGCCCGGGCCGACGTCCATCCGGTAGGTCTTCTGCCACATCTTGCCGAAGCCCTGGACCGGCCCGGTGAGGCGGCGGCCGGCCACGTTGGTGCCGCGTACCCCATCGCGCTGGTCGACCTGCAGGCGCTCTACCTTCCGGGCCCAGCTCGCCGCGTCCCGGGGCGCCGCGACCGGCGCTGTCTCGGGTGGCAGCGGCGCGACAGCCTCGCTATGGCTCAGCCCGATCTGGTCGGCCGATGCGGCCTTGTCCGGTCCAGCAGTGGCTACCTGCTCCGGGCCTGATGTTTCTGCCATGGCGATGTCCTTAACTCACGACGCCGTCGAGCGCCGATTCTTCGGTTTCGTAGATGGTGATGGCCTCGTCGAGCCGGGTCAGCTCGAAGATCTCCCGGTAGTGGTCGCTCAGGCCGTAGGCGGCGAGCTGCTGGTGCTGGCGGTTGGCCCGGACCAGCAGCGTGACGAGCATCCCGATCCCGCCGCTGTTCATGTAATCCAGGCCGGCGAAGTTGAGCACCAGCCTGCTGGTGCTCCCGCCTCCCGCCGCCTCGTAGGCCGACATGAGCACGGGCTCGCAAGCCGCGGTGACGTCGCCCTTGATGTCGACGATGGCTGTGCTTTCGCCGATGTGGCGGACATCCATCGTGATCGCTGGTGCGCCCATCTGGTTCCTCCCCTATGGTGGGCTGTGCCGCTAAGCGGCTGGTGGGGTTAGCTGGCTGACGGCACGGTCGAGGTCGGGAAAGAGCTCGATGAAGTCCGACAGCCGGGTGATATCGAAGATCTCGCGGTAGTGCGGGGACAGCCCGCTGGCCACGACCTTGCGGCGTTCGGCCCGCGCACGGGCCAGGACGCTGACGATGAGCGCGATGCCGGTGGAGTTGATGTAGTCCACCGCGGCGAAGTCGAGCACCACCGTGCTCACATCGCCGTCTGCCTCGGCGTCGCTGACTGCCCGCTCGTACGCAGCGGTCAGCACCGCAGCGGCGGAGCCATCGACTTCGCCCGCCAGCTCGATGACGGCGGCTCCGGGGAGTTCCCGGGTCGTGGCCTTACACATGCTCGTCATGTGCAGCACCTCCAGTTCGCATGGTCAGCCAGATGGTGTGCCGCTGGCCGTCGGTCGTTACGTTCATCGCGTCGACCATGTTGCGGATGAGGAACAGGCCCCAGCCTCGCGGGCTCTGGTCGCCGTCTAGCTTCTTGACCAGGTCGGGATCAGTGTGCTCTCCGTTGTCGGTGTGCGTCTGGCCGCCCTGGTCGCTGATGGCGACCACGATGTCGTCGCCGTTCAGGGTCACCTCGACCTCGACCAGGATTTCCGGGCGGTTCCCGTTGCCGTGCTCGATCGCGTTCATGGTGGCCTCGGCTACCGCGGTCTTGAGCCGCTCCAGCCTGGCCTCGGGCAGGCCAAGGCCTGCCACCGTCCCGGCCACCCGCGCCAGCGCAGCCCGTTCATTGCCTGGCTCGCTGGCCAGCGTGAACGTGTCCAGCCTGCGCGGCGTGGGCCGGGTTACTTGTGTCATCGCGCGCCTCCCTGGTCCCCCTGATGCCATGCTGACGGCGAGCGCTGGAGCGATACCAGCGTGATGTCGTCCTCCTGCTCGTGATTTGGCCCGGTAAAGCTGCCGAGCTCAGTCAGGCACAGGTCGATGAGGGCCTCCCCTGATGGCCCCTTGCCCACGAGTGCGGACACCCGCGGGAAACCGAACATCTCCCGGTCGGGTGCGTGGGCCTCGGCGAGCCCGTCGCTGTGCAGCAGGGCGCAGTCACCCGGCTCGAACTGGAACGTCTTCTCCTCATAGTCCATGCCGGGCATGAGCCCGAGCGGCATGCCGCGGGCCCGCAGCTCCTGGACGCCGTCGGCGGTCCGCACGTAGGGCACGTCGTGCCCGGCGTTGGCGAACTCGATCTTGCCGCTGGCCGGGTCGAGTACCAGGGCCAGGCAGGTGACGAACATGTGCGCCGGGATGTCCACGCACAGCATGTCGTTGACGTGGCCGAGGACCTTGCCGGGCGAGATGAGCCGGGGCGCGGCGTCGCGGAGCAGCGCATGCGTGCTGGCCATGACCAGCGCCGCCGGGATGCCCTTGTCGGTGACGTCGCCGACCACGAACATGACCCGGCCGTCCGGCAGCGGGATGAAGTCGTAGAAGTCGCCGCCCACGGTGCGGGCCGGGCGGTAGAACGCGGCCACGTGCCAGCTGGGCAGGTCGGGCAGCTCCTTGGGCAGGAACTGCTGCTGGATGATCTGGGCGATCTTCAGCTCCTGCTCGATCCGCTCCCGCTGGCGGGCCTCGGCCTCCTGCTGGCGGACCAGCTGGCCGACCCGCATGGCCGGGGCCGCGTAACCGGCCAGGGAGTTCAACAGCCTGAGGTCGTCGGTGGAGTAGCCGCGTTCGGACCTTCTCGGCCCGAGGCTGAGCAGGCCGACCAGGCTGCCCGAGGAGATCAGCGGGACCACCAGGACCACACCCGCCTCCTGCAGGGCCGCCAGTGCAGGCGACTGGAGCTGCAGGCTGGTGATATCCACCGCGCTCGCCGCGCTGAGCAGGTAGCCGACCAGCGGGTCGTTGGAGGCCAGGTCCAGTTCGGGCCCGGCCGCGACCACACTCGGGGCCTTGCTCGCGGCGGCCACGGCCGGGGCCGGCGAAGAGCGCCGCAGCAAGCGGCGGAGGTGGCGCGACCTGGCCGCGTCCGCGCTCTGGCCCTCGCCGGCCTGTGCCACGTCGTCCCCGGACGCGGCGTCCCCCGCCGCCGTGCCCGTGGTCGCTATGTCCGTGGTCGCCGTGTCTGCGGCTTCCTCGGCGACGGTCACGGTGGCTCCGGCTTGAGTGCTCCCCTGCCGGTCCGCCTCGGTCATCCCAGACGCCCCCCCGGGCGTTACTCCAGGCTCGCGGGCCGCTGGAGCGGTCCCGCTGGTACTCCCCACCTGCTGCGCCATGTCACTCTCCGGGTTCGGGCATCATTTTCCGACGCGCTTTCAGCCTAGAAAGATTGCGATACGGGATCGTTACGGCAGTCAAGGCCTTTGGCTAGTTTTTTTACGCCGGTGCGTTACGGTGACCGGGATGGCAACGACGCAACTCAGCCTGGCCCTGCTCGGGCCGCCCATGGTGCGGCGCGACGGCACGCCGGTCACCTTCGACACCAGGAAGGCGACGGCGCTGCTCGCGCTGCTCGCGGTCACCGGCCGCGAGCACACCCGGGAGCAGCTGGCAGACCTGCTCTGGCCCGAGGCGGACGAAGCCAAGGGCCGGGCGTCGCTGCGGCGCACGCTGTCGGTGACCGCAGCCGCCATGGGCCACGCGCTGGTCATCAGCCGGGCGGCGGTGGCGCTGGACCTGGCGGCCGTCTGGGTCGACGTGCGGGAGTTCGAGGACCTGATCGGCCGGGCCGACGCCGGCTCACTCGATCGCGCCGTCCAGCTGTACCGCGACGACTTCCTGACCGGCTTCACGCTGCGCGGGTGCCCTGAGTTCGAGGAATGGCAGGAATCGGTCGGCGAGGAGCTGCGGCAGGCGCTGGCCCGCGGGCTGCAGCGGCTGGTCACGGCGTGCATCGCCGACGGCGCGCTGGACCGGGCGGCTGGGCACGCCCGGCGGTGGCTGCAGCTCGACCCGCTGCACGAGCCCGCCCATCAGGCCATCATCCGGCTGCACGGCTGGGCCGGGGAACGTTCGGCGGCGATGCGGCAGTACCGGTCCCTGGCGCGGGTGCTCGACCGGGATCTGGCCGTCCGGCCGCTGCCCGAGACGACCCGGCTCTACGACGACGTGCGCGCCGGACGGCTGGGCCCCCCGCCGGTGCCGAGCGGTC
>JBAPYC010000419.1:0-20745 GCA_049284535.1 Streptosporangiaceae bacterium | reverse complement strand
GCGTAGAGCTTGATCGACCCGCCCTCGGGAAAGGCCTGGTAGTACGGGCCCATCGGGAAGATCTTGTAGCCGTGCCGCTCGAGCTGAAGGTCGTTGATGATGGTCGGCGGCAGCAGTGACATCACGTAGGACAGCCGGGTTACCTTGAAGTCCGGGGCGTCCGGCCAGGGGGCTTCGGTGGTGGCGGCCCCGCCGGTCTTCGGCCGGGCCTCGAGTACCAGCGTGCGCGCGCCCGAGCGGGCCAGGTAGGCCGCGGCCACCAAGCCGTTGTGCCCGCCGCCGACGATGATCGCGTCGTAGTCCGTGGGTCCGCTGGCGCCTGCGCCTTTGGCCCTCGCGCTGGCGGCCTTCACGCTGGCGGCCTTCGCTCTGGCTGATGTCAGCGTCTGCGCTGCCTGCGCCGCCTTTCCTGCCGCCGCCTTCGCCGCCTGGGTTGCCTTCGTTGCCATGAAACCGGGCCCTCCGAAAGATTGACTGAACATTCAGTCTAGAAGCTGCTACGATTGCTTTACAAGACCGCCAACGAGGGATTGGTCCTGACCGAGTCTGGGGCGATGAACGAAATGAAGGGTCGTGCGGGGGGTGCGCGCGAGGCGGCTGGCTCGCGCGACGCGGCTGGGGAGCAGAGGCGGGAGCAGATGCTGAAGGCGGCGCTGGACGTCATCGTGGAGCGCGGGTACGCGGACACGAGGATCTCCGACGTGGCCGAGCGCACCGGCACCAGCCCGGCCCTGGTCATCTACTACTTCAAGACCCGCGACCAGCTGCTGACCGAGGCCATCCGGTACTCCGAGGACTCCTGGTACGCCGAGTTCCTGCGGCGGATGGCGGAGATCCCAGGCGCGCCCGGGCAGCTGACCGAGCTCATCGCCATGAACTGCCTGCCCGGCACCGATCCCGAGCCGGGCAGCTACTGGCTGCTCTGGCTGGACCTGTGGGCGCTGTCGCCGCGGAACACCGGGGTGGCCGCTGTGCGGCAGAAGTCCGACGAGCGGTGGCGCGAGTCCATCCGCTCCATCGTGCTGGCCGGCCAGGACGCCGGTGAGTTCGCGCCCGTGGACGCGGACGACTTCACGATCACGCTGTCCGCCCTGCTCGACGGGCTGGCGGTGCAGATCGCCCTGGAAGATCCGCAGGTGCCGCCGCAGCGCAGTTACGATCTGGCGATGCGGTTCGCCGCCGGGCAACTCGGATTCGACTACCAGCCCACACCTGGGCAGCCCGCGCCAGGGCAGGCCCGCAGACGCGGTTTATAGGAGGGTGCGCCGTGGCCGGAGGAAGCATCGAGCTGTCCGGGCTGACCAAGCGATTCAGTGAGATCGCGGTCGACAACATCGACCTGACCGTGGCCAGCGGCGAGTTCTTCTCCCTGCTCGGCCCCTCGGGCTGCGGCAAGACCACCACCTTGCGGCTGATCGCCGGCTTTGAGCAGCCGACGTCGGGCCAGATCCTGCTGGACGGCGTGGACGTCTCCGGCGTGCCGCCGCATCGCCGCAACGTCAACACCGTGTTCCAGAGCTACGCGCTGTTCCCGTTCCTGGACGTGTTCGACAACGTGGCGTTCGGCTTGCGGCACCGCAAGCTGGGCCGGGCAGACGTCAAGCGCCGGGTCACCGAATCGCTCGAGCTCGTGCGGATGACCTCCTTCGCCAAGCGGCGCCCCGGCCAGCTGTCCGGCGGGCAGCAGCAGCGAGTCGCCCTGGCCCGGGCGCTGGTGCTGAACCCGGCGGTGCTGCTGCTGGACGAGCCGCTCGGCGCGCTCGACGCCAAGCTGCGCCGCTCCCTGAAGGTCGAGCTGAAGGCGCTCCAGGAGCGGGTCGGCATTACCTTCCTCTACGTCACCCACGACCAGGAGGAGGCGCTGACCATGTCCGACCGGCTGGCGGTGATGAACGCCGGCAAGATCGTGCAGATCGGCACCCCGCGCCAGGTATACGAGGAGCCCACGGACACGTACGTGGCCGACTTCCTGGGCGCCGCGAACCTGATGGAGGTCGAGGTGGTCTCGGCCGGCGCGCTGCGGATCGGGGACTTCGCGCTGGCCGCGCACCGGTGCGAAGCCAGCGAAGGCAGCGCGCACGCGGTGATCCGGCCGGAGCGGGTGCGGATCGAGGAGCACGGTTCGGCGGGCGACAACCGGGTTCCGGCCATGGTCGAGCGGGTGGTCTTCCTCGGCGCCTCCACCCAGGTGATGCTGCGGCTGGCGCCCGGCATCCCGCTGCAGGCCCTGATGCAGAACGACGGCGAGCGTCCCGACCTGACCCAGGGCACCCCGGTGCACGTCCACCTGCCGCCGGACTCGCTGCGGGTGCTGGCCGGGACGCCGCAGGCGGCCCCGGAGCCCGTGGACGAGCCGCTGGTGGCGAGCTAGCGCGCTGCAGCGCGTTGGGCACACGCGTTTGCCGGAGGCGGGAAGGGCGCGGACGTGGTGCGGGTGGGACGCTTAGGTCATGCGCGCACTAGTGATCACCGACCGCAAGTCGGCCCGGGTCGAGGAGGTCGAAGCGCCCGCGCCGGGTGACGGGCAGGTCGTGGTGGACGTGCGCCGCGCCGGGATCTGCGGCACCGATGTCGAGCTGTTCACCGGGCAGCTGGCCTACTTCGCCCAGGGCAAGATCGGCTTCCCGATCCGGCCCGGCCACGAGTGGTGCGGCGTGGTCTGCGAGCTCGGGGCCGGGGTCGACCCCGGCTGGCTGGGCGCCCGGGTGACCGGGGATACCATGCTCGGCTGCGGGCACTGCCACCGCTGCCGGGGCGGCCACCCGCACGTCTGCGCGGACCGGCGTGAGGTCGGAATCATGGGCTGGCCGGGGGCGCTGGCCGAGAAGGTGCTGGTGCGCGCGTCCAGCCTGTTCCGGCTGCCGGACGCAATCGATGACCGGGCCGGGGCGCTGGTGGAGCCGGGTGGCAACGCCTGGCGGGCCGCCTCCGCGGCCCAGGCCGGCCCGGGCAAGCGGATCCTGGTCTGCGGCCCAGGCACGATCGGGCTGCTGACCACGGCGTTCGCCCGGGCCGCGGGGGCACAGGTGCACCTGCTGGCCCTCGGACCCGACCGCGACCGGCAGGAACTGGCCGCCCAATCCGGCGCCGCGGGCTACTGGACGGCCGCGGACCTGCCATCGCTGGCCTTCGACGCGGTCATCGACTGCACCGATGACCACCGGATGCCCGCCACCGCGCTGGCCCGGGTCGAGCCGGCCGGGCGGTGCGTCTTCATCGGCATCGCGGGAGTGCCGAGCCTGATCGACAGCCGGGACATCATCCTCGGCGACCTGACCGTAGTCGGCATCCTGGGCGCGTCGGCCGGGCTGGGACCCGCCATCGAGTACTACGCCAGCGGCCGGGTCGACCCGGCCGGAATCGTCGAGGTGACGGTGGGCCTGGAGCAGGCGGCGCAGGCGCTGGCCGGGCAGGTCAGCACGGGCAAGGGGACGAAGATCCACATCGACCCGCGCGCGCAGCAGTAGTCTCCGGCAGCTAGCTGTAGGCGGTGATCGCGTCGGCCAGGCGCCCGGTGTACTGGCGGCCGAAGGGGTTGTGGCCGTCGACGGTGATCACGGCGAGGTAGGCCGCCAGCCGCCACAGTTCTTTCCGGCTCGCGAAGCCCGGATCGAAATCGAGGACGTCCCGGTAGGCGCCGAGCACGTCGGCCGGGACCGGCTGGAAGTAGTCGACGAGGGCCAGGTCTGCCTCGGGGTGACCGAAATAGGGGGTGGCGTCGATCAGGACCGCGCCGGTTCCGGTGGTGAGGAAGTTGTTCTGCTGGGCGTCACCGTGCAGCAGCGTGGGGCGCGGCTCGGGACCGCAGAGCTCCGGCAGTCGCGCCGCGATCCGGCTGATGCCGGCCGCGAGGGCGGACGGCAGGTGACCAGAGTCGACGGCCAGCCGCAGCATCGGGATGAGCCGGCGTTCGGTGTAGAAGTCCGCCCAGCGGTCCGACGGGACGGGCCGGTTGTCCTGCGGCAGCGGCCCGAAGAAGCCCAGCTCCTCCCCCAGCCCGAATCGCGGCCCAGTGGCCTGATGCAGGGCGGCCAGCGCCTGTCCGATCGACCTCCACTCACGGGGCCCGCGCTCCTCCGGCGGGCACTCGGGCAGCGCCTCGGACAGTAGCAGGGCGCGCCCCGGTCTCCCGGCCAGGCCGTCCGCCACCGGGACGGGCGTGGCGACCTGCGCGAGCTGGCTCAGCCGCCGCAGTGCGGCGAGCTCCGCGCCGAACTGCTCGCGAGCCGCGGGGCCCGTGCCGAGCTTGGCGAAGACCGAGAAGGGCTCGCCGTGCAGGATGCCGCACGGATGGGGGGCGCGGCCGGTGCGGTCGCTGAAGCCCAGGGTGGTCCACGGCCGGCCCAGGTGCTGCGAGGCGGCCCGCTCGATATCCGCGACGACCTCGGCGTGCAGCAGCGGGTGGGCCGTGGCCATGGACCTACGATGGCAGACATGCCGGCCGGTCAGCAGGATCCGCGCTGGGAGGCGTTTGTCACGGCCATGCTGAGCGCGGGGCACCTGACCGAGCGGCGTTCCCGGTACGGCGACAAGCCGGCGCTGTTCAGCGCCGGCCGGGAGATCGCGCACCTGGAGGCGCCGGGCGTCATCGACCTGCGGATCACGCGGAGCGGCTGGGCCCAGGCCCGGGAACGCTTCGGGCCCGACGCCGCGGTGCGACGCGACCCATCACGGCGGGACTGGATCGAGCTTCACCTGCAGTCCGTCGCGGATCTCGGGCGGCTGGGCGAGCTGCTGGCCATCGCGGTGGCCGCTAACGCCAGCTAAGGCGGCCGGGGTCCTTGGGGATACCGGACTGCCGGCCCGGTGCGGTCAGGAAGGTGGCTCCGGTTCGGTCGCGCCGCGCGCTTCGCGGGCCGTGGTGACGTCGCCCACGGATTCGGCGGCCAGGCGCCGGTACGGCCGGGCCATCGGCCATTGGATGTCCGCGAGCACGCTGTCGGCATCGAACTGGCCCGAGCCCTGGATCAGCCTGGCGACCAGGCCGGTCCACCCGGTCTGGTGGGAAGCGCCGAGCCCGGCACCGTTGTCACCGTGGAAGTACTCATAGAACAAGATGAGGTCGCGCCAGTGCGGGTCCTCCTGGAAGAGCTTGGTCCCGCCGTAGACGGGACGCCGCCCGTCGCCGTCCTGCAGGAAGGTACCGGCGAGGCGGCGCGACAGTTCCTGGGCCACTTCGAACAGCGTCATCATCTTTCCCGAGCCGGTCGGGCATTCGACCTTCAGGTCGTTGCCGTAATACCGGTAGTGCTGGAGCAGGGCGCGGATCAGCAGCAGGTTGATCGGGAACCACACCGGGCCGCGCCAGTTGGAGTTGCCGCCGAACATCCCGGTGGTTGACTCGGCCGGCTCGTACTGGACCTCGTACTGCGCACCGTGGACATCGAAGGTGTAGGGGTGATCCAGATGCCAGCGCGAGATCGAGCGGATCCCGTGCGGGCCCAGGAACCGCTCCTCGTCCAGCATCCGGGCCAGGATGCGGCGCAGCTTATCCTCGTTCACCAGCGACAGGATCCGCCGGCCCCGGACGCCGGGCACAACCGGGTCGGCGATATTGCTCAGCAGGTCCCGGTTGCGCTCGACGAAGGCACCCACTTGCTCGGTGATGTGCGGATAGCGCTCGAGGAGATCGGCCTCGATCACGGTGGTGGCGCAGATGGGCAGCAGGCCCACCAGGGAGCGCACCTTCAGCCGCGTTCCGGTGCCGTCGGGCAGGCGCAGCACGTCGTAGAAGAACCCGTCTTCCTCGTCCCACATCTCGTCAGGGTTCTCACCGATCGGGTCCACGGCGGCGGCGATCCAGAAGAAGCGCTCGACGAATTTGAGCACGAACTCCTCGTAGCTTTTGTCATGCGGGAGGAGGGCCAGGGCCAGCTCCAGCATGTTCTGGCTGAACATCGCCATCCAGGCCGTGCCGTCCGCCTGCTCCAGCCGCCCGCCGGTGGGCAAGGATGCGCTGCGGTCGAATACGCCGATGTTGTCCAGGCCGAGGAAGCCGCCCTCGAAGACGTTGTGGCCGCTGGGATCCTTGCGGTTCACCCACCAGGTGAAGTTCAGCAGCAGCCGCGAGAAGCTCTCCTGCAGGAACGGCAGGTCCACCTCGCCAAGATCGGTCTCCAGGTTCTGCAGGAACAGGGCCGCGAAGGCGTGCACCGGGGGGTTCACGTCACCGAAATTCCACTCATAGGCGGGCATCTGGCCCCCCGGGTGGAGGTATTCCCTCGTCAGCATCAGGTCGATCTGGCTCTTGGCGAAGTCCGGGTCGACCATGGCCAGCGGGATGCAATGAAACGCCAGGTCCCAGGCGGCGTACCAGGGGTACTCCCACTTATCCGGCATGGACACGACATCGTGGTTGAACATGTGGAACCACGACTCGTTCCTGCTCCCCCGGCGGGTCGGCGAGCGCAGCGGGTGCAGGTGACGCTCACGCAGCCAGCGGTCGACGTCGAAGTAGTAGCACTGCTTGGACCACAGCATGCCGGCCAGTGCCTGGCGCATGACCGACTTGGCGTCATCGTTGACCGCCGGCGGGGTGATGGCCTCATAGAAGTCGTCCGCTTCGGCCCGCCGCGACGCGATCAGCTCATCCGCGCCAGCCAACGGCGCCGTCAGCGTCTCCGGGCCCTCCCGGGTCAGCCGCACCAGCACCGCCGCCTGCCCCCCGGCCGGCACGGCAAGCCGGGTGTGCGCGGCCGCCTTAGTGCCCTCGGCGCCGGGATTGACGGTATCCGCGCCATGCACGAGATGGTCGCCGATGCCGTCCTTAGGGAACCGTGTCGCGGGCCCGGCGCCGAACACCCGCGGCATATTCGTCTCGTTCTCGCAGAACAGCAGGTCCGCATCGGGCTCGGCGTACAGGTAGAAGGTGCCCACCTTCTGGTGGTCGGCCCTGACGGCCGGGCACGCCGCCTCGACCTGGGCGAGCCGGGGCTTGGACTCACCGTTTTCCCATGACCAGACGTTGCGGAACCACAGCGTGGGCAGCACATGCAGCGCCGCGTCCTCCGGCGAGCGGTTGTGCACGGTCACCCGGCACACGATGTCCTCGGGGCCGGCCTTGGCGTGCTCCACCTCGACATCGAAATAACGGCCGTCGTCGAAGACGCCGGTATCGATGAGCTCGTATTCCAATTCATGCCGCGACCGGGCCCGGTTCACCGCCACCAGGTCGTTATAGGGGAACTCGGCCTGCGGGTACTTGTACAGGTAACGCTGATAACTGTGCGTCGGCACGTTATCGACGTAGAAGTAGTACTCCTTGACGTCCTCCCCGTGATTGCCCTCGGCATTGGTCAGGCCGAACAGGCGCTCTTTGAGGATCGGGTCCCGCTCGTTCCACAGTGCAACCGCCAGGCACAGCCGCTGCTTGTCGTCGCTGATCCCCGCGATACCGTCCTCACCCCACCGGTAGGCACGCGACCGCGCCTGATCGTGGGAAAGATATGACCAGGCGTCCTCGTTGTCGCTGTAGTCCTCTCGGACCGTTCCCCACTGGCGTTCGCTGAGATACGGCCCCCACGCCCGCCATGGAACGCCCGCCCGGGCCTCCCGAAGCCGCCGCTCCTCGGCCGTCAGCGAGGCCGGATCGGGCACCGCAGGTGAGTCAAGCCCATCCGGCTCCTCAGCTGCCACCGGGCCGGCGCTCGCGGAAGACACGTCGTTCGCACTATCCACAGTGATGCTCCTGGTGATCGCGCTGGCGGGCCACGTTACAGCGCTGCTGCTTCCTCGTCGTTACAGCGTTGCTGCTCCTCGTCGTTACAGCGCTGCTGCTTCCTCGTCAGCAAGCCGCTGGGCAGCAGGCGACGAAGCAGCTCGCCTGATGAAGAAGGCCGCGACGACCTCGAAGAGGCCGATGACGATGAACCAGATGCCGAGCAGGGCGGCGAGCGCCGTGACGGACGTTACCGGGGCCGACACCACCACGATCCCGGCGATCAGGCTGATGATGCCGAAGACGATCCACCAGCCATGTCCCTCCCGGGAGCCCGCCACGCCACCGAAGAGCGCGGACAGTCCCTGGACGATCCAGGTAAGGCCGACCACCAGGCCGATGAGGGCCACGGTGAGGTGCAGGTGGCGGATCAGCAGCACGCCGATGACAACGTACAGGAGCCCGGCGATACCCAGCCAGATACGGTGCTGCTCTTCGCGGCCGAACACCCGTACCAGGTTGAAGATCCCCGAGATGATCATGAGGATGCCGAGCAGGACCGCGATCACGTTGAGCGAGCCAGACGGATGGAAGCTGACGATCAGCCCGAGTATCACCGTCACGACGCCCAGGAAGAGCGTTGTCTGCCAGGCGCTGGCCACGGCAAAGTCCACAGGAGTTTCTTTGTCTTCCGGGTACATGGCGTGGGGCATCTTTCTGCGCGCAGGTGTGGTGACTTGATCCTCTCCCGCGGAGCGGGCCGCGTGCCTCATCCGGAGCGGGTGAGGCACGGCCCAGGTCCAGCGCCTGGGCCGAACGGCATTAGCGCATGGCGAGCAGGTGGCAGCCCCACGCCGGGAGGGCGGCGAACAGCCCTTGGTCCGCAAGCTGATCGCCGCTCCACATGAATAGCCGGTCATCGAGCAAGTCGGTGAGAGTCCAGCCGCGGCCGTTCAGGTCGCCCCAGCCGAGCCCGACCCGTCCCTGGGCGGGCTCAGCGGAGAAATTGACCACGACCAGGTGCCGGCCGGTGCCGGCGGTGGCGGACCAGGACCAGGCGAGGAGGTTCCGGCAGGAATCGTTGTCGGGCCAGCCGCTGACCTCGAGCTGCTGCCAGGTGCCCGCCCGCACCCGGTGGCTGGCCACGGTGGCCAGAAGTCGCCGGTACCAGGCCGCCAGGCCAGCGTCGGGTGGCTCGCCGGGGCGGCGCGACAGGAAGACCGGCGGGCGTACTCGCCGGCCCTCGAGCTGTCCCTCATGCCACAAGGTGGCACCCGGCAGGGTCGCGATGGCCACTGCCGCGGCCCGCTCAGCGTCCCCGGGCAGCTCGTCCGCGATGCGCGGCTCGTCGTGATTCTCGCCGAAGCGCAGGAGCCGCGACTGGTAATCCAGGCCGGCCCGCAGGTGGTCACGGACGCCGGACACGTCCCGGCCGACGATCCGGTCATAGAGCCGCTTGTCGTAGCAGAAGTCGAAGCCCTGCTGCTGAAGTATCCATTCGGTGTCCCAGTAGGCCTCGGCGACGAGGACGGTCTGCGGGTGCTGGCGCCGCAGGCCGGCGATGACGGCCGGCCAGAACTCCTCGTCCGGCTCCTGGCCGGTCCGGCCGCCCCAGGTCTTCGCGAAGACCTGGTTGGTCATCAGCATGGCCATGTCGCAGCGGATTCCGTCGCACTGTGCGGCGATGCCCGCCAGGGTCGCCGTGGTGGCGGCGCGCATGGCGGGTGAGAACGCGTCGAGCTGCACGACGTCGGGCCAGGGCGGGAAGTACGGGTCGCGGCCGTGGGCCAGGATGTGCCCGGCGGCCCGTACCCAGTTCGCCGGCTCGGCCTGGATGTCAGCCTCGTCGCCATTGACGAACAGTTCCGGGTGGCTCGTCACCCAGGGATGGTCGGGCGCGACATGGTTGGGCACGTAGTCCAGGAGCAGCCGGATGCCGCGGGCGGCCAGCGCGGCGCGTGCTTCGGCCAGGGCCTCGGGGCCGCCGAAGGAGGCGTCGACGACGTACCGGCGCACACAGTACGGCGATCCGATCACGTCGTCAGGCCGCAGGTCGGGCAGCGAATCGGTGAACGAGGCCTGGAGCGCGGCGTTCGCGTTGGCCAGCTCGAGGCCGGCCGGGCTTCGTTCCCAGACGCCCATCAGCCAGACCGCGTTGATGCCGGCCGGAGTGACGTCCTCCCACGCCGGGTCCGGCACATCGGCCAGTGTCACCCGCCGCCCGGCGGCCCGCGACAGCTCACCCAGCCAGATCGCGGTGTTGATCTCGTAGATCACCGGCCTGTCCGGCCATCCGGTCACGTCCGCCTCGTCCAGTCGCTGGCGGTCCTCATCGGCCATGTCGTTCGCCATTCACTCGCCGTTCGCCGCGAGGCCCGGCCGATCCGCGGCAGGCCGCCATTATGACGCCAGCCATCGGCGGCGCGGATCACCCCGGCAGAATGATCTCGCCGTGCTCGGGACGGGCGCAGACTACTGATCGGCACGCCATGAGGGCACCCCCGAAGGGACCACGCGATGTACTCATCCGGATCGGGCGATGAGCGCTGACACCAGCCTGCTGGTCGTGGGCGGGGGGCCAGCCGGGGTCACCGCTGCCCTCCAGGCCTGCGAGCTCGGCGCGCGGGTGACCCTGCTCGAAGCGGGTCAGGTCGGCGGCACCAGCCTCAACCGCGGCCCGGCGCCGGTGCGGACGCTGGCGCGCGCGGCCCGGCTCGCGCGCGACTGGTCCTCCTGGGCCACCTTCGGGCTGGACGGGCCGGCGCCGGTCCCGGACCTTCCCGCCGTGGTGGCCAACAGCGACCGGGTGGCCCGCTACGCCCACGACAAGAAGGACATGGCCGGCCATCTGCGCCGCCATGGGATCGACCTGGTCGAGGACCTCGGCCCGGTCGGCTTCGCCGACCCGCACACGCTGGCCGCCGGCGGCGGGCGGACCTGGTCCGCCGACCGCATCATCCTGGCCGTCGGCGGTCACGCGGGCAGGATCCCGATCCCCGGCGCTGACCTCGCGCTCACCTACGAGGACATCCCGTCCCTGACCAGCCTCCCGCGCCGGGTCGCGGTCGTCGGCGGCGCCGACACCGGCTGCCAGATCGCGTCCATTCTCGCTGATCTCGGCACCGTCGTCGATGTGTTCGAGGCCGGACCCGTACTGGTCCCGGCCGCCGACGTGAGCGTGTCGGCCGAGCTGATCCGCGCCTTCCGCGCCCGGGACATGAACGTGCACACGGACACGCTGGTGGAGGCGCTCGGCGCCGGCGACGGCGCCATCCGCGTCGAGTACCGCAGCGGCCCGGCAGCTGCCCACCTGATCGCCGATGCGGTGTTCTTCGCCGTCGGCTGGCCCGCCAGCCTCGCGGGCCTGGGCCTGGAGGCGGCCGGCGTGCACGCCACGCCATCCGCGATCGGAGTCGATGACTACCTGCGCACCAACGTGGAGCACATCTTCGCCGCCGGCGATGTCAACGGCCGGTCAATGGTCGTGCAGACCGCCAGGATGGAAGGCCGGATTGCGGCCACGAACGCCATCCTCGGAGCTACCAGGCACGCCACCTACGACGTGGTCCCCAGCGGCAGCTTCACCGACCCCGAATACGGACGGGTAGGCCTCACCGAGGCCCAGGCCGCGCAGCAGCACGACGTGATAGCCGGGATCGCCCGCTACGACGACCTGCTCCGCCCCGTCGCCGACGGCCGCCCCGACGGCTTCTGCAAGCTGATCGCGGACCGCCGGACGCACACCATCCTCGGCGCGCACGTGCTTGGCGAGTACTCGGCCGAGACCGTGCAGATGGTCGCCGCGTGCATGGCCGCCGGGATGACCGTCGAGCAGGTCGCCGAACTCCAGCTGGCGTTCCCGACCTTCACCGAGGCCGTCTGCATGGCCGCGCAGAAGATCTGCCGGACCCTCGGCATCGGGAGCTTCCCGCAGGTCTGGAGCTACCTCGGACCTGAGGACTGACTCCGCTGCTAAGTCAAAGGCGATGACGCTCTTGATGCCTGCCGGCCGGCCCAGGATCAGGTCCGGTGCCTGCTCGGGCGGGTAGCGGCCGGCGATGAGTGTGCCTGCGACGTCCGGCCAGCGGCGCCGGAAGACATCGAGATCCCGTAGCGCGGCTGCGAAGGCCTCGGGCCCGGCGTTGACCGTGCCCAGCAGCACCTGGTTCTTCAGCACCATGTCCCGCATGAGGCGAGCCGGATCAGCCTCGATGAAGGCCTGCAGGCCGGGGACGCCGGTCAGCACGAAGATGCCGTTGGTGCCCAGGACCTGCAGCGCCTGCAGGGCAAAGTGGGAATGCCCGACCGCCTCGTAGACCAGGTCGATGTTGGCTATCTGCGCGGCCAGCTCGGGGAACGTCGTGGCCTGGGCGGAGACGTAGGTCGCGCCGATGGCGGTGACCAGATCGATCCGCGGATGGGGAGGCAATTCGCGTGAGTACACGTACGTGCTGAAGCCGGCCGCGGCCAGCGTCATCGCTCCCAGCAGCCCGACGGGGCCAATGCCGAGTACCAGCGCCGAAAGCCCCTGGCCGCGGTCCTGGCTGGGTGTCTGCGGGTCGAGCCAGGGCGGCCGGTGCTGCATCGTCCAGAAGATCTGGGCGAGCGCCTTCTCCGCGATGGTAAGCGGCTCGGCCAGCACCGCGATCTCGCGCAGGCCGGGCGGCACAAGGTTCATGTAGCGCTCATGATCGACGACGTACTCGGTCATGTAGCCGTGGGCTTCCTTGATGCCGCGCTCGGTGAACTCGCCGGTGTAGCAGTAATCCTGGTGCCCGGAACGGCAGGCCAGGCAGCCGCGATCCGGACAGGGGCGGCGTACCGATGGCACGACGAGATCCCCCACCCGGAAGCGCTCGACGGCCGAGCCGACGGCCGCGATCTCGGCCAGTGCCTCGTGGCCGATCACCAGGTGATCATCCCCGGGCGGCGGCGCGCCGTACTCAAAGGAGCAGATCTCTTTGTCGGTGCCGCAGATCCCGACATCGAGCAGGCGCAACGTCACCTGGTCGGGCAACCAGAGCTGGGGAGTTTCCTGCTCGATGATCTTGACCTGCCGAGATCCAGGAAAGACCGCGACGGCCTTCATGTGCTCTCCCCGGGTGCGCACTGACGGACTGGACCTCGCTATCATCCCGGCCCAGGCCAGCCGCCCGTCTCACCCGTCGCGAGTGAACTGGGCGGGCACGCGGCCCGGGCCGGGTGGCTGGCGCCCTAGGTGAGACCCGGGTCTTGCGGCCCCCGGCCTCGCAGGCCCAGCCGCCCCAGGATCATCGGAGCGATGATCCACAGCACCCACCCGTAGCTGGTGATGAAAAAGACCGGGATCGACACGCCGAAGGCGATCATCACGGCGTAGGACTGGAGGGCCATGCCGCGCAGGAAGCTGGCCGGGGCGTCCGGGACCAGCCCCGCTGGAGCTCATGTGCCTCAGCATGGCGAACAGCACCGCGGCGGAGTAGAACCCGAACCGGAAAGCGGTAGCGGATCCGGAGGTGGTCAGCAGCTTGGTCGCGAACGGGTTGAGCACGATGGTGAACAGCCAGCTCATGTTCTGGCTGCGAAGCCTGTTGTCCACCCGGATGGTGTAACGGAAGGCGTCGTGGTGGTTGCTCCAGGCCGCCGATTTAGCGGCGGGACGGTCTGCCCGGCGATGGTGACCGGCTCGGCCGGGCCATCACCACGGTGAGGATCACGCCGGCCATGACCAGGACCAGCCCGGCGAGCTGGCCAGGCGGGGGCCACTGCCGCCGCGCCGCGTAGACATACCCGAAGCCGGTCACCGTCTCCAGGTTGACCAGCAGCCCAGCCATGACGGTGGACAGCCGGCTCGACGCCACGTTCCACAGCAGTGTGCCCACCCAGGAGACGGCCACGCCGAGGAAGAGCACGCCGGCGATCAGCCCGGCCGCGCCCGCATGAGCGCCGCGCGGCGCGGCGAGCTGCCCGGTGACCGCGGCAACCGGCAGCCCGGCCAGTGCCACCACGCCGGTGGCCACGCCCACGGCCGTGGACCAGCTCGCGGGTGAGACCGGGGGCTGGCCCGCGTCCGCCGGGTCCAGGAAGCGGGCATTGGCCAGGGCGTACCACGTCCACAGGACGACAGCCCCGACCGCGGCCGCCAGCCCGGCCGCCTTCTCGGCGGCCGGCACATGCAGGTACGCGTGGACTCCGCTCAGCTCGAGCGCGCTGACCAGGGCCAGGCCCGCGATCACCAGGCCGAGCGGCAGGACCAGCTGCCGCCACCTGACGGCCGGAGTGAGAATGTTGCCGGCCACCGCGACTACCACCGGAATGGCGCCGATCACCATGTCGGTCAGCGGCGCGCCCGCAGCGCTGATCCCGATGGTGAGCAGCAGGTAGTACCCGGCGTTGCCGGCGATCGCGAAGGCCAGCGCGGTGCGCCAGTTCGCCCGCAGCGCCCGGCGCACGTCGCGGCCGCCCCGGACCAGCAGGATCGCGGACAGCAGCCCGTAGACCAGGTAGCGGCCCAGGGTCACAATGACCGGGTTCCAGCCGCCGAGCAGCACGGGGACGAGGAAGGCCGTCCCCCAGACCAGGCTGGCGCCGATGCCGGCGGCCGTCCCGCCGCGGGTATCGGCCGGGCGGCTGACCACGGCGCGGCCCGAGGGTGCCGGTTTACCGGCGGAGTGCGAGGTCAGGGTCATCATCGGCTCCTCTTAACCTTCTAAATTTACTTTAGATGGTTAGCCTCTACCCGGGAGCCCTTGGCCTAACCTGCTAAGCTGGAAATTGACAGTTAGACATCCGGACCGCGGAGAGAGCCGATGGCAGCAATCCCGCCAGCAGAGACCTCAACGGCAGCGACCTCAACGGCAGCGACCTCAACGGCAGAGGCCTCAACGGCAGCGATGCCGAACCTGATCGCGGGCAGCTTGGGCCTGGACTTCGTGAATACCGTCGACCCCCGGCACGAGCCCGGGCGGCGCGAGTACCTCGACAGCTACCAGGCACTGGCCGCCTGGGGACGGCACGCCGGGATCATCAGCGCGGACGCCGAAGTGGGGCTACGTGACGCCGCGGCCGCGGATCCGCCGGAGGCAGACCGGGTGCTGCGCCGCGCCGTCCGGCTGCGCGAGGCGCTCTATGAGATCTTCACCCGGGCCGCCAGCGGGCAGGAGCCGTCCCCGGCGGATCTGGACGTGCTGCAGGCCGAGCTGACCGGCGCGCTGGCGCACATCCGGCTGGCGCACGACCGGCTGACGCACGACCGGCTGGCGCACAACCGGCTGGCCGCGGCCGGGTCCGGCTTCGGCTGGAGCTGGGAGGAGGCCGGGCCCCGGCTGGACCAGGTGCTCTGGCCAGTGTCCTGGTCGGCCGCCGACCTGCTGGTCCAGGGTCCGCTCGAGCGGATCCGGGAGTGCCCGGGCCAGGACAACTGCGGCTGGCTGTTCCTCGACCTCACCAAGAACGCCAGCCGGCGCTGGTGCGATATGCGGGTATGCGGCAACCGGGCCAAGGCCCGCCGCCACTACGCGCGCGTGCAGGCGGCCGGGCCTGCCTAGGTCTCGTCGTGCTCCTGCAGCCAGACCCGGAACTCCTCGATGGCCTCCTCCCGGTCCGGCCCCAGTTCCGGCAGGATGACCATGTCGGTGCCGGTCCAGTAGGCCCCGGCGTACTCCTCGCCCTCGGCCGGGAGCACGAGCAGATGGTGGTGCGCGATCTTGATGTGATCCCGCACCTCCTCCCATGACACACCGGGCGGCACCAGGCCGATGGCGGGCGAGTCTCCGTCGTCGAACTCAAGATCGGTGAGCACGCGTCTCCCTCCGCCGGGCTTGCAGTGCCATGGTGGGGCACGAACGCAGCCCGTTCGGGATAAAAATGAGACTGCCGGACGGTCAGCCCTCACCGCCGGCGATGGTGGTGAGGGCATCGATCCGGCTGCCCCGCTCGCCGCGGGTGCCGAAGCGGTACCCGAGGTAGCCGATGATCGCGATGACGAACGACATGACCAGCATGATCGTGCCGAGCGCGTTCAGCGCGGGACCGCCGTTGCCGCCGCGCTGGGTGGAGTAGATGAGCACCGACATCGGGGTGTTGGCCGCGTTGGAGGAGAGCAGGTCGACGATGACGAAGTCGTCGATCACGCCCGAGAAGACCAGCACCGCGCTGGCGAAGATGGCCGGGGCCAGCAGCGGCAGCATGACCCGGCGCAGGGTCGCGAAGCGGTTCGCGCCCAGGTCGGCCGCGGCCTCCTCGTACTGGCGGCCAAGCGTGACCAGCCGGGCCTGGACAATGATCGCGGGCCAGCTCACATTCCAGGTGACCAGGCCCAGGACCTCGGCCAGCGTGCCCAGGTGCACCGTGGTGAACAGCACCGTGAACACGAAGAACATGGCGACGCCGAAGATCAGCTCGGGGATGACGAAGGACAGGATCATCACGAAGCTGAACGTCGAGGCGGTGTAGCCGCGCCAGCGGTTGATGCCCAGCGCGAACGCCACCCCGAGCGGGACCGCGATGACCGTGGTCAGCACGGACAGCCGGACAGTCTGGATGACCGCTGCGTGCAGCGCCGCGTTGTGCCAGACCGAGTTGACCTTGTCGCCGAAGTACCAGCGCCAGGACAGGCCCTGGTAGGTGGCCTGCGACTTGCCCTTGTTGAACGAGAACAGCACCGCGATGACGATCGGCACCAGCGACCAGATCAGGTACAGCCAGGTAAAGCCCTCCAGGAACCACGGATGACCCCAGGGGTTCCGCCTGGGAAAGCGGCGGCTGCGGGCCGGAGCCCTGCTGGTGGGGGCGCTGCCGGTGGGGGCGCTGCTGGCGGGGGCGCTGCTGGCGGGGGCGGTCATGATGCCGCCTGGGCGGAGCGGTTGGTGGCGATGACGTAGTAGATCATCGGGATGAGAAGGACCAGCAACAGCAGCAGTGACAGCACAGCGCCCTGGCCTTCCAGGCCGGGCGTGCCCAGCTGGCCCTCGATCAGGTTGCCGATCATGGAGGTGGACGCGGCGCCGGACAGCAGCTGGTTGGTGTAGTAGTCGCCCAGCATCGGCAGCACCGTGATCAGCAGCCCAGTCAGGATCGGCTGCCGTGACATCGGCAGCGTGATCTTGGCGAACGTCCGGGCCCGGGACAGGCCCAGGTCGCGGCCGGCCTCGATCAGGGCCGGGTCGATCCGGTCCAGGCCCGCATACAGCACCAGGATCATGTACGGGATGTAGCCGTAGACCAGCCCGAGGATCACCGTGACCGACTTGCCGCCCAGCCAGTTGACCGGTGAGATGCCCACCCAGCCCAGCACCGTGTTGGCGTAGCCGCCGGTCTGCAGCAGGTCGACCCAGGCCAGCATGCGCATCATGTAGCTGATCCAGAACGGGGCGATAAGCAGGATCAGGAACAGCGCCTTGCGGCGGCCGGCGTAACGGGCCACGAAGTATGCGGCCGGGTAGCCGATTCCCAGGCACAGCAGGCTGGCGACGAGCACGTAGACGATGGTGCGGACCACGATCGGCCCGGCGAAGGAGGTGCTGCCCACGATGTCCCGGGCCACGTCGATGACGTTGGAGGAGCTCCACTCCAGCGGGTTCCAGACCGCGACCGGCGACTCGTACAGCTGGTCCAGCTTGCCCAGGGCGATGGCGAGCACCGCGTAGAACGGCACCACGAAAAACAGCAGCAGCCACAAGATGCCCGGGGCGGCCAGGGCGGCGTAGAAGCCGTTCTGCTTCCCCGGCTTCCCCGGCTTGCTCGGCGCGTTCGGCCCGTTCAGCCCGGTTGGCATGCGCGGCTCCTTCAGATTCCGTTACTGGCGACGAGCCAGGCCTGCTGCCACAGCGCGTCGGCGTCGGCGGGAAGCTGCAGTTCGGCGACGCCGCGGCGGAAGTACGACGGCAGGACGACCGTGGATATCAGCGCTTGCGGCAGGATCTGCTCCTTGACCAGGACCTTCGGGGTCACCCCGGTCAGCGGCTGCATGTAGCCGTTGAAGCTGATGTTGGTCAGGACGTTCGGCAGGTCGAGCATGTAGTTCAGGAACATGTGCGCGAGCACCGGGTTCTTCGCCGAGCTCAGCACCACGTTGGTGTCGTTGGCCACCGGCCCGCGGCCGTCGGCCGGGAACCAGTAGCCGACCGTGCTGACCGGCACGCCCTTGGGCATGTAGTACTCGGCCGCGGCCATGTCGCCGGACCAGGCGTGGTGGATCCAGGTGTCGCCGTCCGGCACCTCGGTGTAGTCGTTGTTGTCGATCCGCACGTTGACCAGGCGGGACAGCTCCTCCAGGGCCCGGCGGGACTGGGCGATCTGGCGGTAGTCGGTGGTGTTGAGGTCGTAGATGCCGTTCTTCATCAGCCCGAGGCTGATGCCCTCCCGGTAGTCGTCCAGGATGGCGACCCGGCCCTTGTACTTGGGCTGCCAGAGCATGGACCACGCGTTCTTCATCGCGTACGGGTTCTCGTCGACCAGGTCCTTACGCCAGGAGATGCCGGTCGTGTAGATCGTGTACGGGACGGTGTACTGCCAGCCCTGGTCATAGAACGGGTCGAGGAAGTCGGGCCATGTCTGGGTGATGTTCGGGATGTAGGAGTGGTTCAGCGGCTGGACCAGCTTGGACTCCACGACCTGCGCCATCTGGTCGACGGTCAGGCCGACCAGCAGGTCGAAGGACAGGCCGCTGCGCAGCTTGTTCATGGCCTCGTTCATCGTGTTGAACGTGGTGATCTGCGCCTTGCACTTGTACTTCTTGGCGAACGCGTTCACGCAGTCCTGGTTGATGTACGCCTCCCAGGTGTAGATCTGCAGGGTGGCGTCGCGCTCGGCAGGCAGGTTGGCGGCGATGGCCTGGTTGCCGGAGAACACCGGCCACTTGACCGGGTTACCTGGCCGGGGCAGCGGGACCGCGCCGGTGCCGGCCAGCGCTGAGGAGCACGCCTGCAGCAGGGGGGCGCTGCCGAGAGCGGCCAGGGCGGCGGCGGTGCCGCCCAGGAACGAGCGGCGGGTCACCTTACGGGGGGCGCCGTGGCCCTGCCAGCCTTCTCTCGGGTGCACCATGCTGCTCTGCTGCTCTCAGTCTCTGCCGTCTGTGACGGCTGGGGCGCTGACGGCTTGGGCGAAGGTGGCGAAGTTCGCGACCAGGCGGTCGATGTCGGACTCGTCATGCTGCACCGAGATCAGCCATTGCTCGATCTTGCCCCAGGGCGGCAGGAACACCCCGCCGTTGTGCTGGTAGAGCCAGTGCGCGTGGCTGTACCGGTCGTCGACGTCGAGGAAGCCGCGGTAGTTGCGGACCGGTTCGGGGCTGAACACCACGCAGCCCTTGGCGCCGGCCGTAACCACGTGCGCGGTCAGGCCGTTGGCCGCGATGGCTGCCTCGATGCCGTCCTGGGCGCGCCTGCGGAGCTTGCCGATCCGCTCGTAGGCCTCCGGCGTGACCACCTCGGTGAGCATGGCCCGGGTGGCGGCCATGGCCAGCGGGTTGCCGTTGAACGTGCCGACCATCTCATAGCCGCCTTCGGCCACGAAGTCCATGGTCTGTTCGGTGCCGCCGATGGCCGCGACGGCCACGCCGCCGCCGACGGATTTGGCCAGGGTAATGAGGTCAGGCTGGACGCCTTCGGCTCGCGTGACCCCGCCGGGGCCGACGGTCAGGCCGGTCTTGACTTCGTCGAAGGTGAGCAAGGCGTGGCGGGAGTGCAGGAGCTCCTTGAGGCTGGCCAGGTAGCCGGGTGCAGGCTCGATGATGCCGGCGTTCATCATGATCGGCTCGATGATCATGCCGGCCACCTGGTCCTGGTGTTCGTCCAGGAGCCTGGCCACGCTGTCGAGGTCGTTGAACGTGGCGATCAGGGTCAGGTCGGTGATTGCCCGGGGGATGCCAGCGGAGGCGGGCGCGCTGCTCGGTTTGCTCTCCGGGCCGGCGTCGGCGATCTCGGGGGCGACCGAGACCTGCACCGAGTCGTGATGGCCGTGGTAGCCGCCCTCGATCTTGATGATGAGGTCGCGGCCGGTGATGGCGCGCATGAGGTGGACGGCGTCCATGGTGGCCTCGGTGCCGGAGTTGGCGAAGCGCCACCGGGGCAGGCCAAAGCGGCTGGTGAGCTCCTGGGCGACGGCCACGGCATCGGGCGTGGGCTGGGCGAAATGGGTGCCGTTCGCAGACTGCTGCTGGATGGCCGCCGCGATGGCGGGGTGAGCGTGCCCGGCCAGCGCGGCGCCGTAACCGCCGTGCAGGTCGACGTAGGAGTTGCCGTCCACGTCCCACACCTTCGAGCCCCGGCCGTGGCTCAGCCAGACCGGCTGCGGCGCGGTGATCTGCCAGCTGGAGGTGACACCGCCGGCGAGGTGCTGCCGGGCCTGCTCGGCGAGGCGGGCGGATCCGGGCTGGCGCCGGACGAAGATCTCCTCCTGCGCGGCGATGATCTGGCTGAGCGTGGCGTCGGTGGTCGCGGTGGTCACGGCGGACTCCCAGGCTTGACTGAACGTTCAGTCTAGGCTTTGGGCATGCGGGCCGCAAGGGGTTCTGGCGCGGGCGGGCCCGGGGGGCGCGGGGCCTACAAATAGTTGAGGAGCTCCTCGACTACTTGAGAAGCTCCTCGACGGTCATCCTGGCGTCGTCCAGGATCGACCGGAGCGCGCCCTTGGGGACGTCATGCCCAGGATGTACCGGCACGGTGGTCGATCGCCCATCGGGACGCCGCAAGCGATGGCGGCTAACTCAGATCCTGGTGACGGTAAATCCGGCGCGCTCCGTCAGACGGCTGGTGGCCGCGTCAGTCCGGCCGGGTCACCGGCGGGCGAGGATGGCGGCTGTGAAGTCGTCGGCGATCGCGGCGTAGCCGGTGTCGTCGGGGTGGAAATGGTCCGCGGCACGCGCGCCGGCCGCAAAGTGCAGCGGCACCGCCACGACGGCGCCGGCGTCCTGGGCCTCTTGCACGATCCGGTTGACCTCGGCCTGGACACCACGCGTCCGGGGCACCGTCGCGACCAGCGCTCCTGCCGGAAGCGCGGACAGCATCGCGCGGTAGTGCTCGGGCAGCCGTGCCCGCAGGTCACGCTTGATGATGTCGTTGCTCCCGATGAGCACCGTGACCAGCTCGGGAGTTGCAGACAACCCTGCC
>JBAPYC010000418.1:0-9346 GCA_049284535.1 Streptosporangiaceae bacterium | reverse complement strand
TCGTCGGCCTCCTGGTGCTGCCGGTTAACTTCCCGTACGTGGCGTTCGCCCTGCTGATCGCCCTGAACGGGGTGGGCATCGGGATGTACAGCTCGCCGAACTCCTCCTCGATCATGTCGAGCGTCCCGGCCGAGTACCGCGGTGTCGCCTCCGGGATGCGGGCCACCTTCCAGAACTCCGGCACCTCGCTGTCGATCGGGGTGTTCTTCTCCCTGATGATCGCGGGCCTGGCCAGCGCCCTGCCGCGCACCCTCACCAGCGGCCTGGCCCAGCACGGGGTCAGCCACCAGGTTGCCGCGCAGATCGGCAGCCTCCCGCCGGTCTCGTCCCTGTTCGCGGCCATGCTCGGCGTGAACCCCGTGCACTACCTGCTGTCGCAGCACGGGGCGCTGTCGTCGCTGACGCCGGCGAACAGGAACCTGCTCACCGGGCGGGAGTTCTTCCCGAACCTCATCTCCGGCCCGTTCCACGACGGCCTGATCCTCGTCTTCGCCGTCTCCGCGGCCCTCGGCGTGATCGCCGCGATCGTCTCCCTCATGCGCGGCAGCAGCAAGCCGCCAGCCGAGACCGGGGCTACCGTGATCCCGGCGGCCGGGGTCCGGTCCTGACCCCTGCCATCCGTGATATCCCCAAGGAGCGCAATCCATGCCGCTGACCACCCTCGACCCCACGCCCGCCCTCGTCGTCATCGACTTGCAGAAGGGAATCGTCTCGGGCCCGGTGGCGCACGTCGTGCCGAACGCGGCGGCCCTGGCGAAGACCTTCCGCCAGCATGAACTCCCGGTCGTGCTGGTCAACGTCACCGGCCGCGCTCCCGGCCGCACCGACGCCGGCGGCCACGGCGGTATCGGCGCGCTCCCCGCGGGCTGGTCGGACATCATCGAGGAGCTTGAGCTGCAGCCGGGCGACCACCTGATCACCAAGCGGCGCCGCAGCGCCTTCCACGACACCGGCCTTGACACCCTGCTGCGCGACCTGGGCGTCACTCAGATCGTGCTCGCAGGCGTCTCCACCAGCGCCGGCGTCGAGTCCACCGCGCGCTCCGCCCATGACCACGGCTACCACGTCGTGCTCGCCACGGACGCGATGGCCGACCACGACCCCGGCTCCCACCGGCACAGCCTCGAGCGCGTCTTCCCCAAACTCGGCGAGACCGCGACCAGCGCCGAGATCATCGAGTTCCTCGGCCGCAGGCCAGGCCGCCCTGACCATGCCGCCCGGCCGTAGCCCCCAGACTCAGCCGTAGCCCCAGACTCAAAGGTGGCCAGATTCACTGGCAGCTCGCAGGTAACCAGATGCACAGGCAGAAGGAGACTCCAGTCATGCCCGCAAATCTCCTCGGCATCGTATTGCGCAACCGGCGCGCCGGCCACCACACCCTCGTCTGGGCCCGCCCCGACCTGCAGGCCCCGGAGAACTTCACCCTGACCAGCCCCGCCTTCGACCACGGGGCGCCCATCCCGGAAAAACACCGTGGCAGGCTGCGCGGCGCGAACATCTCACCCGCCCTCAGCTGGACGCCGCCGCCGGCCGGCACCGCTGAGCTCGTGCTCATCGTGCAAGACCCCGACGTCCCGTTCGGGAAACCAGCCACCCACGCGCTCACGCTGGGCATCGACCCCTCGCTCAACGGCATCGGTGAGAACGCCCTCACCAACCCCAGCCCTATCCCGGGGATCCGGCACGGGAAAGGCGCGCTCGGGCACCGCGGCTGGGCCGGGCCCATGCCGATACGGTCACACGGGCCCCATGCCTACGTCTTCCAGCTCTTCGCCCTCGACCGGGCCACCGGCCTGCCAGCCATTCACCCTCGATGACGTGATCGCCGCCATCCAGGGCCACGCCATCGGCCGCGCCCGGCTGGACGGAACATACGAGATCCGCTAGCACCCAGAACAACGTGGCCCAGCGGCGGCCGGAACGGTCTTTCCACGGGCTCCGTGCTTACCGGTTGCCGGCTGTTATATTCTTTGTGTCGTAGTTATTTAGCTGTAAGTTAGTTTGCTTACGGCATTTTCTGCCGCAGACGGGAGTGCTCCAGGTGCCGGAGATGCAGGCCAACGGCCGGTCAGTGCCGAGGTCGCCACGGCGTCATCCGTCAGCTGCAGCCGGTCGCGTGGACGACGCCGACGATGCGATCGACCGCATTGAGGCCGCCTGGCGCCGGGAACGCCCGGACGTGGATGTGAGCTCAGTCGGCATCGTCTCACGCATCTGGCGGATTTCCCGTCACCTGGAGCAGGCCCGGAAGGAGCGGCTGGCTGAGCACGGGACGGATCGCGTGACGCTTGACGTGCTCGCGATGCTGCGCCGGTCGGGCCCGCCGTTCCGGATGACGGCCGGGGAGCTCACCCATCACTCGCTGATCAGCTCGGGCGGAGTGTCCCAGCGGCTTGAGAAACTTGAGCGGGCCGGCCTTGTCACCCGCCATATCCATAGCGATGACCGGCGTCGCATCGATGTCGAGCTGACGGCCGCCGGCGTCGAGCTGATCGACTCCATCCTCGCGGACCTGATGGCGCACGAGGCGGCGTTGCTCGACGGCCTCGATCCATACGAGCAGGAGGATCTGCGCCGGAGCCTGAAGAGGCTGCTAGCCCGGTTCGAGCCTCAGGTGCCGGATGACGAGGCCAGGCTCGAGGGCGTGAACTGACTGGCGGCAGGCCGCCCCGCTCAGCTGCTCGTGAGCTCGGCCGCGTGCTCTCGCAGGTCGAGGGCGCGGCAGAGGTCATCGCCAGGCATGCGGCCGGTTTCGATGTAAGCGCCCCGGTAGGCCTCGACAAGATCCATGTGCTCGCTGCGGTCACTGACGCTGCCCAGGTTGTCGAGCACCACGGCGAAGAGCTCGCGGGCGGCCGCACCGAGCACGGGATGGCGCAGGCCGTGACGTGCGGCGGCCGTCCACAGCCGCGGCGACGACGGGAGCCGGCGGCGCAGTTCCCGTCCGGCCTGGCTTGTGCCGGCCGTGGCCACGGTGAGGGCGGCGACGTCGCGTACCCAGCCGGGCAGGGCGTCGAGGACCCGGAGCTCGAGCCAGCCCCGGGGCCGGACCGGCGGGAACAGCGTCGAGAGGTGGTATCGGAGGTCGTCCACCGTGGGCCATCCGATGGCATGGCCGGCGGTCATCCAGGAGCCGAACGAGGTGCCGGGAAGAAACGCCGTGCCGGCCCCTGAGGAGCCCTGGCCGCATACAAACATGACGTCGGCAGCTAGGGCGTAGTCCAGCCATGCGCTCTCCGGTGCGACACTGGTGCAGACGGGACGGGTCCGCGCGCGGTCGATCGACCACCAGATTCCCTGCCGCACCGAGGCCCAGCGGTCCCCGCCGAGGCCGATGCCGGGGGAGTTGGCGAACCCCGCGATCAGTACCGGCGCAACGAGGTTCATGGTGTACCAGCGCTCGTGCGGGTCGCTGCTGTCGTGGCTGAGATTGACCTGGGTGGACGCGGTATTGCACATCATCCACCTGCCGCTGTTCCCCTGGGCCGAGAAGAACTGCTCCATCGCGGAGTAACGGCCGTACTCAAGTACCCGCCGGGGCGGCCGGCGGTCGTCTACCGCCATTGTCTCGGCCGTCAGGCCGAGTGCGGCCAGTTCCGCCCGCAGCGCCTGCTCGTCGGCGCGCGCCGCTTCGATGGCATCGGCCACGCAGGCCTGGGGTGCCGTGGACAGCTCGACCTGGCCGCCGGGCTCGAAGGTGACCCGGCTGCCGCGGGGTAGCCGCCGGGTGATCTGGCTCATCTCGCCCGGCCCGGGGCGCGCTGTCACGTCGCCATGCCCGTGGACCGGCCACTCCAGTTCCAGGCCGATTCGCTGCGCCGACGGCGCGAACATGGCCGCGCACAGCTGCTCGGCGGCAGCGGTGGTCAGCGTACGGCGGGCGTGCGGCATGGCGGCGGGGTCCTTCCTCCTGACCGAACGCTAGCTCCGTAACAGATCAGGAACAAGTAGTTGACCTCTAAGAAGATTAGTTCTACGGTGAATCTGTTCTTGTTACCTAGGTCACACCCTGGCGGCCCGGCCGGGCTGGCGCCCACGTTCGCGAGCTGGCCGTTCTTAAAATGAGGTGGATGAGCGGATGAGCGGACCCATGTCCGGTGTGCGGGTCATCGACCTGTCCTCGATGATGTCGGGACCCTGGGCGGCCGACATCCTGGGCGACCAGGGCGCGGACGTCATCAAGGTGGAAGTGCCGGGCACGGGGGATCACGTCCGGTCACTGCCGAACCGGTCCGCCGGCATGTCGGCGATGTTCGTCAACGTGAACAGGTCGAAGCGGTCGCTGACCCTGAACCTGAAGTCGCCCGAGGGCGTCGAGGTGCTCAAGCGCCTGGTGCGGACCGCGGACGTGGTGGTCCAGAACTTCCGGCCGGGTGTCGTCGAGCGGCTCGGGATCAGCTACGAGGACCTGTCGGCGGTCAACCCCCGGCTGGTCTACCTGTCGATGAGCGGGTTCGGCGAGCGCGGCCCCGACGCGCAACAGCGTGTCTACGACCCGCTGATCCAGGCCCTGACCGGCCTGACCACGATCCAGGCAGGCTCGGATTCAGCGCGGCCCCGCCTCGTGCGGACGATCCTGCCCGACAAGCTCAGCGCCGTCGTCGCCTCCCAGGCTCTGACGGCGGCCCTGTTCGCGCGGGAGCGGACCGGACGGGGCCAGCACATCCGGCTGTCGATGCTGGAGAGCGTGCTGTCGTTCCTGTGGGCCTCCGACATGGGCGCCTACACCTTCGCCGATAAGCCGGTCCCGGTCGAGCAGGGTGGCAGTTTCATCGACCTGATCTACGAGACGGCCGACGGCTTCATGACGATCGCGACGAACAGCAACACCGAGTGGCAGGCGCTCTGCCGTGCGCTGGGGCATCCGGAGTGGATCGAGGACCAGCGTTTCGCCACGCCTATCGGCCGCTCCGAGTACATCAATGAGCGCCTGGAACTGGTCCAGTCGGCGCTGGGCGGCAAGACGACGGCGCAATGGATGGAGCTGATGACCCAGTTCGACGTGCCCGCCGCGCCGACCCTCACCCGGGCGCAGGTCATCGAGCACCCGCAGGTTCTCGCCACCGGGATCGTCTGTGAGTACGAGCACCCGGTGGCCGGACGGCTTCGGCAGGCGCGGGTGCCGTCGCGCTTCAGCGACACCGTGCCGGACGCGCCGCGCGGCGCCCCCCGGCTCGGTGAGCACAACGCCGAGATCCTGGCCGAGCTCGGGTACGACGAGGCGGCGCGCGCCGCCCTGGCCAAACGGGGAGCCGTCGGCACCGAGCACCCGGTCGCGATCCCCGCCTAAAGGAAGGAAACACGGAGGAGAGGAGACACAGTGGCCACCGTGCTGGTTGTCGGGGCGGACCGCGGTATCGCCCACTCCATTTCCCGCCTGCTGCACGAGCGCGGGGACACGGTGATTGCCGCGTGCCTGGCCGGCAATGACGAGCTTGCCTCCCTGGGCGTGACCGTCGTCGGAAACACCGATGTCACCTCGCAGCCTGACGTGGACGCGCTGGCGGCGAAGCTGACCGCGGACGGCACCGATTTCGACGTCATCTACCACGTCGCGGGCGTGCTGGGACTCGACGAGCTAGGGTCGCTCGACTACGACGAGATCCGCAGGCAGTTCGAGATCAACACCCTGGGACCGCTCCGTACCATCGAGGCGCTGCGCGGCCTGCTGCACGACGGCTCCAGGGTCGGCATCGTCACCAGCCGGGTCGGGTCGCTGGCCGACAACTCCTCGGGCGGCATGTACGCCTACCGCATCTCCAAGGCCGGCGCGAACATGGTGGCCCTCAACCTGCACCATGACCTGTCCAAGCGGGGTATCAGCGTGCTCGCGCTGCATCCCGGGATGGTCGCCACGGCGCTCACCAAGGACTACCCGGGGAACTTCGACTACCTGACCCCTGATCAGGCCGCGGCCGGCCTGATCAGGGACATGGATCAGCTGACGCCGGCGAACTCGGGCCGGTTCCAGCACTCCAACGGCGAGTTCCTGCCCTGGTAGGGCACGCGCTCGAGCCGGCCTGAGCTTGTTCACCCCATCGTCGCTGCAGAGCTGCAGAAGGGAACGCAAATGATCACGATCTACGGGTACGTACCCGCGTTCGGCGTGCCGGACATCAGCCCGTACGTCACCAAGACCATCAACTACATGACCTTTACCGGCCTGGAGTTCGAGCACAGGACGCAGGACCTGGCCAGACTCGATGAGGACTCGCCGACCGGCAAGCTCCCGTACATCATCGACAGCGACGGCACCAAGGTGCCCGACTCCAACACGATCATCGCGTACTTCAAGGACAAGTACGGCGACAAGCTCGACGCCGACCTGTCCAAGCGCGAGGCGGCGCAGAACCTGGCCTGGAACCGGCTGATCGAGGAGCACCTGTACTGGAGCGGCATCATCGAGCCGCGCTGGCGCCTGGACGTCGGCTGGGAGACCTACATCCCCCTCATCGTCCAGGGCGCCGAGGTGACACCGGAGCTGCGCGCGGCGCTGGACGCGTTCCGCCAGCGCATCCTCGACGAGTTCAACGGCCAGGGCATGGGCCGGCGCACCTCAGAGGTGGTCCAGGACTTCTTCCGCACCGACATCGACGCGCTCTCGGACTACCTGGGCGACAACAAGTACTTCACCGGCGACCGGCTCCGTTCCCTGGACGCATCGGTGTACTCGACCCTGAAGCACATCGCGCTGCAGCCGCACCCCTGGCCGGGTACCGGCTACGTGCAGACCAAGCCCAACCTGATGGCCTACATCGACCGCATCCAGGCCGAGTTCGGCATCTGATCGCCGGCGCACGGAAGCAGGCAGGGCACGTGATCGACCTCTACTACTACACCAGCCCGAACGTCAGGAAAGTGCTGATCGCGCTCGAGGAGCTGGGGCTGCCGTATGAGATCAAATGGACCGACATCACCGCCGGCGATCAGTTCAGCGACTCCTACCTCCAGGTCAACCCGAACGGGAAGGTGCCGGCCATCGTGGACCACGACGGCCCCGGCGGTCGCCCGCTGCCGTTGTTCGAGTCCGCTGCCATCCTGCTCTACCTGGCCGAGAAAACCGGCCAGCTGCTTCCCGCTGACCCCGAGCGCCGCTGGGAGGCGATCTGCTGGACGATCTGGCAGGTCGCCAACCAGGGGCCGATGGCCGGGCAGGCTGGGCACTTCCTCAACTACGCCCGGCAGCAGGGCGTCCGCGACGACTACGCCACCGGACGGTACGTCGGGGAGGTGAAGCGTCTGTACGGGGTGCTGGACGCCCGGCTGGCCGCCGATGAGTACCTGGCGGGCGAGTTCTCCATCGCCGACATCGCCTGCTTCCCGTGGACGCGGGTGGCAGCCGGTCACGGCGTGGACATCAAGGCCGGCTTCCCGCACGTCGCGCGCTGGATGTCGGCTATCGGCCAGCGGCCCTCCGCGAAGGTGCGCATCGACGACCCCCGTGAGGCCAGGGCCGGCCAGAACTCCTACACCGCGGAGCAGTTCCAGACGCTGTTCCGTCCCGCGGCCGGGACCGTCGGGCCGGCCGGCGGCGAAGCCCGGCCTGACGCTAAGGAAAGCAACGGATGACCACGACCGGAAACATCCCGGCCATCACCGCGCCGGGGCTGACCATCGGCGGCGACGTCGTCACCGCGGCGGACAGGACCGAGGTGATCAACCCGGCTACCGCGCAGGCCTTCACGGCCGTGCCCGCGGCCGGATCCGCGGAACTGGAGAACGCGGTGCAGGCCGCCAGCCGCGCCGCGCGGTCCTGGCGGGCGCTGCCGCTGGCCGAGCGCCAGGAGTACCTGCTGCGCCTGGTCGCGGTGATCCGCGAGCACCTCGGGGAGCTGGCCCTCCTCCTCACGCTCGAGCAGGGCAAACCGCTGGGCCGGGCCAGCGGTGAGATCGAGTCCGGGCTGCGCTACTGCGAGCGTTACGCCGCGATGGAGCTGCCGGTCGAGGTGGTCCGCGACGACGACTCCGAGCGCATCGAGATCCGCCGCGTGCCGGTGGGCATCGTCGGCGCCATCACCGCCTGGAACTACCCGCTGCTGCTGGCGCTGTGGAAAATCGGCCCGGCTTTGGTGGCCGGCAACACCGTTATCGTCAAGCCCTCGCCCTACACACCGGTGGCCACGCTCCGTGTCGGTGAGCTCGCCCAGTCGGTACTGCCGCCGGGCGTGCTGCAAGTCCTTGCGGGCGGCGACGACCTCGGCCGCGCGATCACCGCGCACCCGCTCATCAGCAAGATCTCCTTCACCGGCTCCGTGCCGACCGGCCGGGCGATCATGGCCAGCTCCGCCCCCACCCTCAAGCGGCTCACCCTCGAACTCGGGGGCAATGACGCCGGCATCGTCCTGGACGACGTCGATCCCGCCACCTTCGCCGAGGACCTGTACTGGGGTGGCCTGTCCAACTGCGGGCAGGTGTGCGCCGGCCTGAAGCGGCTCTACGTGCCCGAGCCGCTGGCGCCCAAGCTCACCGAAGCGCTGGCCGCGGTGGCCGGCACGGTCGTGGTCGGCGACGGGACAGAAGATGGCGTCGACATGGGGCCGGTCCAGAACCAGCCTCAGCTCGAGCGCGTCGAGTCCCTGGTGGCCGACGCGGAGCGGCGGGGAGCCGAGGTCTACTTCCGCGGGAAGGCGCCCGCGGGCCCCGGCTACTTCCACCCGGTTACCCTGGTCCGCAACGCCACCGACGAGATGGGGCTGGTGGCCGAGGAACAGTTCGGCCCGGTGCTGCCGATCCTCACCTACCGCGAGCTCGATGACGCGGTGGCGCGGGCGAACGCCAGCGACCTCGCCCTGGGCGCCTCGGTCTGGTCGGCCGACGAGGATCGCGCCGTGCAGGTCGCCGGTCGGCTCGAGGCGGGCACCGTCTGGGTCAACCAGCATCCGCTGCTCTCCCCCGACGTGCCCTTCGGCGGCCTGAAGCAGTCCGGGCTGGGCGTGGAGTCCTCCCGGTACGGCCTGCTCGCTTACACAGACATCTCCGTGCTGCGAGTCAGGCGCTGAGCTCGCAACCGAACCCAGCAACAAGGCCGTCGCGGACGGAGCATGACGTAAGGAGCTCAAGGATGCTGCTGAACCGAGATGACTGGTACGAAACCTCGCGCGACCTCGAGTGGACGCTGTCCTACGTCGACCCGGAGGCGGCGTTCCCGGCCCGGTGGAGTGGCACCGACGGGATTCCCGCCGACGCGTGGCAAGCCTGGGACGAGCCGTTCCGCGTCTCGTACCGAGATTACGTCCGTATCCAGCGGGAGAAAGAATCCGGCGTCAAGGCGGTCAGCAACGCCCTGGTCCGGGCCGGTATCTACGACAAGCTCGACCCGGCGCACGTGGCCGCCTCGCACCTGCAC
>JBAPYC010000417.1:0-1981 GCA_049284535.1 Streptosporangiaceae bacterium | reverse complement strand
ACGAACAGCCCGGCCCGTTCGGCCTCTTCCAGCAGTGCCTGGCTCCCGGGCTGGCCGGTGACCGCGTCACACAGCTCCCCCGACAGCCGCTCCAGCACCGAGGTCTCCAGCAAAAACGTGCGTACCTGCTCGCTCTGATGCTCGAGCACCTCTTCGGTCAGGAAATCCAGGACGTAGCGGTGGCTTCCTGTGAACGCGGCCGTGAACCCGGCGGTGTCGGGCTGCCCGCGCAGCGACAAGGCCGCCAGCTGCAGTCCGGCGGCCCACCCCTCGGTGCGGGCGGCCAGCGCCGTCACCGCCGTTTCCGGCAGGGCCACGCCGGATACGGCCGTCTCCTGACGCAGCAGCGCCGCCGCCTCCTCCGCGGTGAACCGCAGCTCCGCGGCGCGCAGCTCGGCCAGCTGCCCACGGCCCCGCAGCCGGGCCAGCGCCAGCGGCGGGTCGCTACGGCTGGCCAGCACCAGACGCAAGCCCGGCGGCCGGTGCTCGATCAAGAACCCGAGCGAGGAGTGCACGGCCTCGGAGTCAAGCACGTGGTAGTCGTCGAGCACCAGCGCCCGGTCCGCATCCGGCCCGGCGGCCAGTTCGTTGATCAGCGCGCTCACCAGTCCCTCGTACGACGAGGGCGCGGGCGGACCGAACAGCGGGCCCAGCCGTTCGGCGAGCCCCGGCCGGCCCTGGTCCAGCGCGGCCACACCATGGCGCCAGAACCGCGTCGGGTCGTTATCGCCGACGTCGAGCGATAGCCACGCCACCGGCTGCGGGCTGCGCCGTGCCCAGTCGGCCAGCAGCACCGTCTTGCCGTACCCCGCCGGGGCGCAGACCAGCATCAGCCCGCGGGTCACGCCCTCGTCAAGGCGTTCCGCCAACCGCGGGCGCGGTACCAGGTCCGGGCGCGGCCTGGGCACATGCAGCTTGGTGGCCAGCAAGATATCCCGCTCGGAGGCCACCTTCGATGGGGCCGCGAAGGGCGGCTCGGCCATATCCCCACCCTGCCCGGTATTCCCGCCAGCAACCGCGCACGACGGGCGAGAAAGCGACGGCACTTTCGTACCGTCGCCGCCATGGAAGAGCCACTGGCCATCGACCCGCGCGACCGGCTGGCCGGTCGTCAGCGACCCGCTGCGACCGCAGCAACCAGCCCGTTCGGCATAAAAGACCTTTTCAGAATGGGCTGGTGCCCGGGCACTGATCCGGGCGGCACCAACGTGCTGTCGCCGTCGCGGTAAAAGATTCCACCCGCATAGGGCACCTTCGGGTGACGCCGATCTGGTCCCGCGTCCGTAGCGTGCAGATCCACGGACCTCAACCGAAGGGCGGTACATGGCGTGAACTCGCGCTACGAGATCCGGGTCAAAGGCATTCTCGACAGGCGGTGGGCCGCCTGGTTCGAAGGCCTCCAGGTCAGCAGCGACGGGGAGGAAACCGTCATCTCAGGCCCGGTCGCTGATCAGGCCGCCCTGCACGGGTTGCTGGCCAAGGTACGCGACCTCGGTCTGTTCCTGATCTCGGTACGCCACCTCGACCCAGATTAACCATCTCGCGTCGCCGTCCGCGCAGGAAACACCAGGAGGAGATCATGCATCCGCTCATCATGCGGCAACTCGCAACCGAGCACATCAAGGAGATACACGCGAAAGCAGAAGGTGAACGCCGAGCCCGCCAGGCACGCCGGGCCCGACGTCGCGCGCCGTCGGCGCGGCCAGGGCCTGCGGTCAGCGGGACGCTCAGTTACGATGATCCCCGCCTGGACACAGGCCCGCGGCCGGCCATGCACGAGCAGCCCAGCGCGCCGCTGCCGGTGATGGCCGGCGCACCACCGGCGACCGGGTCGCGCGCGGACGCGACGAAAGATTGCGCGGGGAGTGGCGGGTGAAGGACGCCGACGTGATCATCGTGGGCGCCGGTGCGGCCGGCCTGATGCTGGCCGGTGAGCTATGCCTGGCCGGAGTGCGGCCGCTGGTACTGGAGCGGCAGCCGC